>JBKPNF010000174.1:0-3022 GCA_046732455.1 Thermoproteota archaeon
CCACTTGCCTTAGATGCTATGGACTCCATGAAGAAATACTTGGACAGGGAAAGGGTAGTAGCAGTCGGAGAGCTTGGCTACAATCTCATAAATGATCTCGAAGAGGAGGTGTTTGTAAAACAGATGGATATCGCAGAAGAAAAGAACATGCTCATGACAGTCCATCTGCCCCACAATAACAAGCCGGAAGGAATGCGACGAATCGAGCTTATATTAAATAGCGAGCGGGGCAGACGGTACAATCGGCACAAAATTCTGGTAGACCATAACGTCGAAGAAACAATTGAAAAGACACTCGAGTTTGGTATGTGGGCAGGACTTTCCGTGTATCCTGTGACAAAGCTGTCACCAGAGCGTGCAATGAACATCATCAAAAAATATGGTACAGAAAGAATAATGATCCATAGTGCAGCTGACTGGGGCCCGTCAGACCCGCTCAGCGTCCCGCTTGTAGCAAGGGAAATGAGGAAGGCTAGTTTTAGCACCAATGAAATAGAGCGGGTAACATTCTATAACGCCTACGAATTCTTCAAGCAGTCGCCACAATTTACCTGGAAGCCGTAGACCAGTAATGATCAATCTGGCATTTAGCACTAATGCCTTCAAGCGCTATTCCCTTGAAGATTCGATAAGGGATATTGCGAAGGTAGGCTATAGCGGTGTTGAGATACTGTGCGATGTCCCACATGCCTATCCGCCTACTTTTAAAGATGATCAGGTTAGATCATTGAAGAAAACACTCACGTCGTCCAACATGCAAATATCAAACCTCAATGCATTTACCCTGTATGCACTTGGGGATACCTACCATCCCTCCTGGATAGAGGAAAGTAGAGAGATGCGCATAGAGCATACTATTGAATGCATAAGGTTTGCAAAAAAAATAGGAGCAAAACATCTGTCTACAGAGCCAGGTGGTCCAGTGCCACCACCACTACCCCCACCCTCACCACCACTAGCAGCAGCAGCATCATTGCAACAATTCCAAGATACAAGCCTGCTTGAAAAAATGTTCCTTGATGGAGTGACAAAAGTGGCAAAAATTGCAGAGGAAGAAAATATAAAGGTGCTGATTGAGCCGGAACCTGGCCTCCTCATTGAAAATTCAACTCAGTTCAAGACGTTCATGACCAAACTTATTAATTCTAAGCATATCAGGCTCAACTTTGATATCGGCCATTTTTATTGCGTAAATGAAGATCCGGCTAAACTCATCCATGAATTATCAGATTATATTGTGCACTTTCACTTAGCAGACATTGCAGATACTAGAATTCACAACCACCTGATTCCCGGCAAGGGCTCAATTGATTTTCGCCAAGTATTTGATGCAATTGATGATATTGGTTACCGCGGGTTTGTTACTGTAGAGCTCTATCCATACCAAGATAATCCGGTCCAGGCAGCACAAGAGGCGCATAGTTACCTTTGCAGCATCATGTAAGTCAACGCCTCAAAGAATACCTTCTGCTAATCAGGCTTCCAAATCTATTCACGGTACCTTCTAATATATTGGCAGGATACTTTGCAGCTATTACAGTAGCCGAACCAGGCGGCTTGCAAATCGCTGCCCTTGTGGTCTCATCTTGCCTTTTGTATGTTGCAGGAATAGTTCTAAATGATTATTTTGACATTGAAATAGATAGAAGAGAGCGACCGTTCAGACCGCTTCCTTCTGGAAGCATCTCAAAGCGGCATGCATTGTATATTGCTATGATCGCACTGTTAATTGCAAATACCATCGCCTTTATGCTTGGTCCTACGAGCCTTGCCTTGAGTCTAGTACTTACTCTTGCAATAATTGCCTATGATTACCGACTGAAGCACGGCCTATTTGGTCCATTTGCAATAGCTGCCGCCCGGTTCCTAAATGTGGTGTTCGGAGCAAGCCTTCTATTGCCATATATCAGTAATCATTCATATGCTATTCTAGGAGCCGCTGCAGGGTCCCTATTTCTATACATAATTGCAATAATAATTCTGAGCAAAAAGGAAGCAGGAAATGAGAGACCAAATTCCGCTTTGGCCTTTTTGATGGTATTTGGAGTTATTTCTGCTGTAGGCACTTTAGGCTTGTTGTTGCAGCTGCAATGGGCATTTCTTCTAAACCTTTCGATATTTGCTACAGTGATGATTGTTACTTTCAAGCAGCATATTATGAAAGCGCTGCCTTCAGTACAAAAGGCAGTCAGAAACATGGTCATCTCTATAATAATACTTGATTCTATATTTGTAACCGGGACAGCCGGCCTGCACTATGGGCTAGCTACTCTCCTTCTCATTGTGCCTGCTGTAGTTCTAGCAAAAAAATTGTATGTGACCTGATTTTTTTTGCTTCTCTCTCCATCATTATTAGGTAAGTGCTCCCTGCTGGTAATGCAATACCCAATGGAACATGCCAGTATCTGAAATTTTCTTTAGTAGAATATATATCTCTAGAATAACAATATTTTATGCAATCTTTACAATCCTGTAAACAGGGAAGTAGTTCCTCAGTCTGATACTTTTTGCCTTTTTTCCAGCAGCTAAGGTTTTTCTTGCATCAGAATTGACCTGTTACTCTATGTTGGTACTAAACAAAATACAAAATTGAACTTTTTTTGTATTTCCTTATTTGGCGGAATCTAATCAGCCTGTAGAACTAAGATATGAATCACATTCCATAATTTTTTTACACAAGGAAAAACCCCTCAGTTTAAATCCATGGATCTTATAACAAGGCAGGGAACAGAAGCAATCTTTGTTGATTATCCCTAAAGCGTTTTTTGTCACTGCGGCGGCCGCGCTTCTCATTGTGTCTTCGATAGGCATTTCATATCAACAGGGGCAACCACCTTCCGTTGCTGATGAAGAAGGAGGAGGAGGAGGAGCATGTATAGACTATGAGGCAGAGGTAAACACCATAACAATAACCTGCGACGCTTCCTTTCAAGATGTTGTCCAAGCTATAAATGATCCACAGGTACTTGAGCAAGAACAAGATGGCCAATACATTCTAAAAGCTAATCTGGAAGTAGCAGAT
>JBKPNF010000175.1:0-2202 GCA_046732455.1 Thermoproteota archaeon
AGCTCACCGAGCTCGACTAGGATACATTACCGCGCCAAAAATGTGTTTAAATTAAGAAAATAAAACTTTTATATTATCATGCGGTCTTGTTTGCTCGATCTATCTGGCCGTAGAAGAAAAAGAGAATCCCCATAAATCAACGTTAACGCTTCTTATTTTGGGAATAATTGTCTCGGCAATAATTGCGAATTCTTTAATTATTTTCTCAAACGCACATAACAAGCATTCAACGTCTCTTTCGATATTGAACATAGCTGGATCTATTGCTTCAGCTCTAGCCATAGTTGCAGTATATCGGCATGGAGTTCATGGCCCTCATGGCAAATCATATTTTTTTCTCATGTTAGGTATCATTTGTTGGTTCGCTGCCGATCTTACGCTTATGTATTACTATTATGCTTTAGGTATGGAAGAACAGAAACTGGTATCCATCACAGATGGTTTCTGGTTTGCAGGATATGTGTTCCTAGCAATTCATTTGATTACAGTATTGAGCTTGATACGTAGTACAATTAAACTAAGAATAGTGATTTTAGTATCAGTTGTCACAACACTATTCATTATTTATAATGTATTTAGTTTATTATCATCAGAGCTTCTCATTGATGAAGACTTCGCAGCTTTTGCGGTCACCCTTGCCTATCCTATTTTGGATCTGATATTAATTATTCCTTCTGCTATAATACTTGTAAGTTTAAGCAAAGACTATCAGCACTCTATCCCTTGGTTTCTTTCCTCTCTTTCATTATTAGTCAATGCAATAGCTGATGATGGATATGTCAACGACTTTGTAAACGGAAATTTACAAAATCTGTGGGTATGGGATCTATTTTATGTTACAGACTTTATCATTATGGCAGGTGCATTATTTTGGTACAATAAATTCCACATTTCAAATGAATTACGAAATGCAAGAATCCAAAGGTAAGAAAAATAGTTTCACACTGATACCAAGGTCGCATGACTTCGACTGCATTTCTCCAGGCAAATGTGCACTCTATATACATTAGACAATTCAAGATGTAATATCATTATAATCGGTACAAAAAAGATCATGCAAAGTTGATGCCATTTTATTCGATTTGTATATGAATACTGGTCTCAATTCTAATAAAAAACGTCTACATTTTTAGAAGTTATTCAGAAGGCTAGGGAATAGTCGAGTCGACATCAACTTAGGATAAACATTCGGTATAAATCCTCAGCACATGAATTGAAGCCCTGTTATGTTGTATATCCTGCTATTAGTTATAGCGACATATAGGTTCGAGAATGTTGGAATTACTGAAGCGTCTGCCCTCCCCAAAGAGCTTCTTTATCAAGTTATAACTCATATGCTGCCAAAGACTTCTAGATCGTTCCAAAATCAAGTCTGAAAGTTAGAACTCTTGACTGGCTAAAACACAATGAGGTACGCAACTATACTTCGAATATTCAATAATGTTATATCAGGACCTAGGTCAGCAATTAGAAATAAATTTCCCTCATGAAATAGCAGTTGCTTTGAATGCATAGGTAACACGTTCTTTTGAAATTTACCATGATATTGATATATCGGAGAACATACCAAATGAAGTAGATATTTCAAATGCGAGGACAGAGATCAACTCCTTTTTACATGAGTGATATTGTTAAAGAGAGTCAAAGAAGGATAAAGAAAGCTCTCGTCGAAGGCTTCGAATATCACCACCTTGCGGTTGCAAAATCAGACCAGTTCCTTAGGAAGTATACTTCTCAGAAGCTGGAGTTTGCAGTGATGTATGTTGATTTGGTAGGATCCACAAGGATGAGTACCGAGCTAACTCCTGATTTTCTTTCAAAGATAGTCACCGTCTTTTCGCAGGAGGTCTCATATGCTATCGAACGCTTCCACGGGTCTGTGCTAAAATTTGTCGGAGATGCAGCCATTGGTTATTTTCCCTCTTGTCAGAATCTTGATGATATAGTAATGTGCGGAGAGTCCGTATTCTATGTGGTAAGAGACGCCATAAACCCATTACTTTTACAGATGGGATATAAAGGGATTGAAGTTAAAGTAACTTCAGATTATGGACAGCACACGATCGTCCGGTACGGATCAGATCGCGAAAGATCCCATGTAGATATTATTAGTGCAACGATGAATCTTGCAGCTAAGATGCAGTCTGTTGCAAAGGGTAGTCAGATGGTCATCGGAGACGCCCTTCACAAAAAGTTAAGCGA
>JBKPNF010000176.1:0-11227 GCA_046732455.1 Thermoproteota archaeon
GTTTCTTCGGCGTCGACAATTATTTTGTTGTATGAAAGATCTTCAAGCCCTACGATCACGCGCTCTGAGCCGTTAATGATGAAGTATCCACCGGGGTCCCGGGCGTCTTCGCCAAATTCGATGAGCTTGGACTCGGGCAGATTGTGCAGAATACAAGTGTTGGACTTCACCATTACTGGCATATCGCCTATGTGAACAAAGCGCGATTCCAGAATCTTGCCGTCTTCGACTACACTACACTCCAGCATCACCGGCGATGCATAGGTCAAGTTACGGAGCCTTGCTTCCATCGGGGCAACATGTGTTATCGAGCCGTCAAGCTCCATTATTCTAGGCTGCTGGAGCTTGATCTTCCCCAGTTTGATCTTGTAAGGATATTCTGCAGTTTCTATTTCAATTTCGCCTACTTCGTCTATTATACTTTGGAGCCCCCGCTCCATGAATTCGTTATAAGAGTTCAGGTGCTGCCTTGCAACTCCTTCCCTTCGTAAAATGTCATTGACAATCGGCCACATCTCGATAGAATTCTCTATCATTGTATACTCAACCCTCTACGACGTAACGGTAATATACACTTTCACCTGCGGTCGGGCTCTTTCTCGTAATTTTAATAATGTCACCTGGCCTAACATCTAAGTCTTCGAGTGCCTTGTCGCTTATCATAACGTACGGAAGCTGGCTTGGCTTGGCATTGTACTTTTTTAGAATCTCTTCTGCTTGGTCCTTGGGCAGGATTTCGTGCTTTGGCTGGTAAATGTGATTCGTTATCTTAACTATTTTTTTTTCAGACAATAGAACGTACCTCCAAACAGGAAAATAGATTTTCTGTAAAAAAACATCAAAGCCAAACCTAATGAAGACTGAGCATATATAAGTATTCGCACTTATAAGAAAATTAAGCTTCTTTTTGGAAGATTCATAGTATTATAGTGCTAGGCTTGTTTGAATCGAACTGAGCGTTAGAGTTTCTGCTCAAAAAAGATAAATAGTAACGCAATCATAACGTGATAGAGTGCATGAAGGAGATGGACTATAAAGCATATACTTTAATGGCAATATTACTGGCATCGCTTGCATTGGTTGTTCCAATTGGAACTACCTATGCCACGACTAACACAACAGGTGCTGCTACGACTAATGAGGCAAACGCTCCCGCTATTAACGCAACAGGAGTACAATGGAAAACATTCGACCTTACAGCTGGTGGCCAAACACGTCCTATACAGTACACGATTACTGGCGGCGGCTCTGTGAAGAACATGTCAATCTATAGCGAGAATCAATCGCTTGGAGTTACAATTGACTCAACGGATAATGGCACCTTATCTATCAGATTACCAAGAAATGTGATTGATTCTAAAACTGTTGAAGGATCAGATGCTGACTTTGCGGCATTTATTGATAATGCAGAATACGCGGATACAGGTGAAATCGCACCAACAGCAGATACTAGAACACTATTAATTGGCTTCCCAGCGGGCGCGGGATCAATCGATATTATAGGTACTACTACGAATACGGCAGCAGCAACAACAGGTGGTAATGCAACAACAGCAGCAACAACAGGTGGTAATGCAACAACAGCAGCAACAACAGGTGGTAATGCAACAACAGGTGGTAATGCAACAATCCCAGAATTCAGCACAATAGCTGTAGTCGTGCTGGCTGTCGCAATTATTGGAATCATCATAGCAACCTCAAGACACGGTAGGTTCAGTTTAGGCCAAAGAGTGTAAGACTTTTTCCTCCTTCTTTTTATTAGTTGAAAAGGCTTACCGAAAGGTGTTGTTTTTATCACAAGATGGGGCCTTCGGAGGGATTTGAACCCTCCTCAAGCGGTCTCTGCCGGAACTTGACAATTCGGCCACAGCCGCCTATACTAACCAGGCTATACTACGAAGGCCATCCAGCCAGCAAATTTGCTACAACTACAGTATATAATCGTTCGACCATCATCATCTATTTGGAAGGATGCCGACTCGGACAGTTTCAACACCTAGATTCTCAAGCCGCTCTGCAAGACCGTTGAGGCCTATTGAGTCACCTCCCAGATGTCCCATTACTACAAGATTGCCCTCCAACTTTTCTTCCCTCATTTTCATCAGTTCGCCATAATCTATATGCAGATAGATGACCGTAGAAATGCCATGCTGGAAGTATGCCTTAGCAATATTGAAGCCACCATTAGTGCCTGCCGCCACCACCAAAGTCCAATGTCCTGCTTTGTTGTTTTGATTGCCAAACTTTACTTGCACCTTGGTTACAGCATGGCGGAATTCTGGGATCCTGCTAATGGATTTGACGATATCTGATACGTATTCTGTCCTGCTGGCTTTGATAGCGCGCAATATAACCTGCCGCATGTATTCGTCACATGGTTGGTGGATATTGACAAGCGGCATGTCGAGTGCCTTGGCAGCTCCGACAACATCATTGTAAATGTCAGCATGGTTACGTGTCTCGGTCCGTTCTTTTAGTTTCTTAAGTGCCTCTCTTGCGATTTTTTTTGGAACACCATGCTCTACCATAAAGTCGGCATGTCTATCAAACACCTTGTAAAAATTCACTGAGGCAGTACCAAGGGGGTGGTGAGCAATGACTGCATCACACTCAAGCTGCTTTGCAAGCATCAGCTCTGCTGTTCCTATATCTATTCCGATCAGCACTTTGTTTATGTTCTTACCCTTTACGTGCACGGCGCTGTCTGCTGGCATTTTCCTCCAGCCTGCAAGCTCAAGTCCCACTTTCATTATTTTATCTGTGTCCACAGCCATGGCCACCAGTCGGCACAATGAAAAATTTAAATCTGATCTACAAGGCATTATGGATCGAGCATGAGCTGCTCAGACGAACACGTATCACATTCTATGCATGACAATCTGATCCAGATCACACCACAGCTAAAAGCAAGGTTGCAGAAGGCCAAGTATGGGGTCTACAATCACTCTGCAGTAGAGCTGTGCCACTGGACAAAAAAGTCGTTTGCGGAAGAGGGCAACTGCTATAAACACAAGTTCTACGGCATCTCTACTCACCAATGCATGGAGATGACTCCGACTGCAATGAACTGTGAAAACAGGTGCATTTACTGCTGGCGCCCAACAGAATTTTATGATACGCTGCAGATGCCAGAGGAGTTAGTCGACGAGCCGGACATTATCATTGAACAATTGATGGCTGAGCGGAAAAAGCTGATAAATGGATTTTATGGCAACCCAAAGAACAATAAGAAAAAGCTTGATGAATCGCTCCTGCCAGCACATTATGCGATTTCGTTATCAGGCGAGCCTACTATGTACCCTAAGCTGCCACAGCTAATAAAATACTTAAGGTCGCTCAAAGCAACTAAGTCAATTTTTCTGGTAACGAATGGGCAAGAGCCGGATATGCTAAGGAGACTGGCTGCAGAAGACGGACTGCCCACTCAGATTTACCTATCTACGAACGCATCAAACAAAAAAACGTTCTACCAGATAAATCGTCCTCGTCACCGCGACGCATGGGAGCGCTGGTGGGAGAGCTTGAGGTTACTTGCAACCCTCAACACCAGAACTGTGCTTCGGATGACTATGATAAAGGGATACAACGATAGCTACGATTTTGCCAGGGAATTTGCAGAAATGATGGTGCAGGGTAACCCTCACTTTATTGAGTTGAAATCCTATATGCACATTGGTATGTCGACCCAGCGGCTAGAGCAAGACAACATGCTCGAAATGCACGAGATAAGGAATTTTGCAGCAAAGCTGTGTGCCAAAATGCATTCATTCCAGATAATGGATGAAAGCGAGATTTCAAGGATAGTAGTACTACAGAATAAAGTGCGCTATGTGGACAGATGGATTAAAGAATACATGGCTTCAATGTCAGAGCTTTAGGTACCAGTGGGCAAATTTTTCAAGTGCTCTTTTGCGGTGCGAATATTCATTCTTGCTTTTCTTTAGTTCATTAAATGTGAGGTCGGTGCCATCAGGGATAAATATAGGATCAAAGCCCCAGCCGCTGCCCTCTGTTACCCTGTCAGATATCCTGCCGTAAACTCTTCCCTCTGATATTGACAGTGTTATTCCATTATAGAAGGCAATCACGGAGTGGAAGTATGCTGACCGCTTGGCTGATCCAGCAAGTAATTTTAGTATACCATCATTTCCAATGGTTCTGAATACAAATGATGAATACTGGCCGGGAAAGCCTCCAAGGTTGTCGATAAACAGACCATCGTCTTCAATGATGACTTGCCTCCCCACTTTTGCAAATGCAGTTTTTGCCTTCTCTCTTGCTATTTCCTCAAGTGAGTCGGACTGAATTTCAACAAGAGGGACTTGCGAAAAGTCGACGGAAATGTTTCGGGTCGAGAGTATTGATTGGACTTCAAGGAACTTATTTTGATTGGTGCTTGCAAAGGTTATGTTTTCCATGATCTAAGTCATCCTCGCATACCTTCCGCGCTGCTCTATCTTCCTGACATTTTCTAGAATTTTATCTGCCTTTTTACTGCCAGCAACACTAGCATAACCTTCTACAAAGCGTGGAAAGGCTTTTTTTATTGCGATATGTGCACTGGTAAATACTTCTTTTATAAGTCGGATATCGGTTGCCATGTCTTCTGTGCGCTCAGAATAGTATGAAAGGCCAAAGTCTAGGAGGACAAGCCTTTTGTTCATTACAAAATTTGAAGTCGTCAGGTCGCCGTGAATAATGTTGCTTGCATGTAGCAGTGCGGCACAGCGGCCTATCTTAAAGCAGATATCTGGCGTTAGCGCGTCTCGAATGTTATGCCCTTCAATAAACTCCATTATTATTTCAGCCTTGGCAGGGTCGACAAAATATACAAATGGAGTCATGACACCTGCGGACTTGGCAGCAGACACGAAACTTGCTTCATGCATTGTCCTGTGCTTTCGGATTGCGGAGTCTAGCTCTGGATGGCGGTAGGGCTTGGGTGAGCGCACTTTAGAAACTGCTTTCTTGCTGTCCCACTCTACAATATAGATGTCGGCTTCTGCTCCCCTCTTTATCAGCAATGGCTGCAATAGTAATATAGGCTCTGCAGTGAAGATAAAAATGTGGCGAGTTTCCACCCAGCACCAGGCGAAAAAATACTCCTTGACGAGGACTGCTCTGAGGACAAGCTCAGAAGCGGTATACTCGTGCTGACTGACCATAGGTTGGTGTTTCAAAGGACACAGGGCAGAATAGCAACTCTTTCAAAAAAGGAGACTGAAGTTGCTCTTGACGTACCAATTCATAAAATATCTTCCGTTAGGTCTGAAGGGTTTCTTGTGAAAAAGCTGGTAGTAATTGTAGCAGGAGGCCAGATCTACAAGTTTGGGGTGTTTAATAATGGCAGGTGGGAGCGCCAGATAAAGCAGATTACTAGCGGCGCCAGCTGACATGCACAGTGTCAAGTCGCCACGACTGCTGCACAGTCGACTCTTCTACTCGAACATTCATTTTTGTAGCCAGATACTCCTGCAATGCAGTCCACGCAATCTGAGCACCATTGTCGCCGGCGAACTTGATCGGGCATACAAACAATTTGGCATCTTGCCTGCTGCATACACTTTCAAGCATCTGAGCGAGCCTCTTATTTGCTGCTACTCCACCCACAATCATCATTTCTTTCTTGCTGGTGAATGAAAGGGCCCGCTCAACAGCCTCTGCCAACATTGCAAATGCTGTTTCCTGGAGGGAGTAGCATGTATCTGACAACTCTGTATTGCATGAAGCAAGCTTGACTGCTGCAGTCAGCAGGCCTGAGAATGAGACATCGTTTCCTTTAATGATGTACGGAAGCTGCAAGTATTTGCCAGCCGACTGACTCGCTAATTGTTCGATCCTGTTGCCACAAGGGGACGCAAAACCAAGAGCCCGACCAAATTGGTCGAGCAATTGTCCGACAGTGATGTCAAGTGTTTCGCCAAATACGCGCCAGCGGCTGTGAGAAAATGCAAGTATCATCGTATGGCCGCCTGATACCAGCAGCACAAGCGGATCGGAAGCGCCTGTGAGTATTGCCCCAAGCTCGATATGACCAAGGGCATGGTTGACAGGCACGAGCGGTTTATTGTAAAATCCTGCAACTGTCCTTGCCACTACTGCACCAACACGTAGACATGGTCCAAGACCTGGTCCAGCTGAGTATCCAATAATGTCGATCTTCTTCATTGTGATATTGGCTGATTTTAGAGCATTTCTTAGAATATCTGGTGACACTTCCATGTGGTGACGTGATGCTTCGCGTGGATGTATGCCGCTTCCCTCTGGTGCCTTGTAGACATCACGGGCATCAGAAAGCATATTGCCACTTGAATCAACTACGGAGCACCCAAATGTATGCGCAGTACTTTCAATTCCAAGGCACAGCATTGTTATTATCTATCATCCTCTGCTTGTCGCTGACGCTATCTTAATTACATCACCGTTTTTCAGTTGGTGGTTGGCCCCGATCCTCTGTTTTGTCCTGACGTCAAGTGCATATAGAAAGCCCTTTGCCAGATCCGCGTGTATCGCTTCTGCAAGATTCTTGGCAGTTGAGCCTTCAGGCAGAAGCCAGACATCAGGCAGAATATTCCCCTTCTTGTCTGTAAGTTTAAACTCGTCTTCCACAGGATATACCGCCACCATGTGAAGCAGCTTGAAGCATGCAATGTTGATAGCTTCCTGAACTCCCGTAGAGCCATATTTTTGCATAAACATCTTGACAATGTCAAGCGCCTTTAGTTGCTGGGCACTCAATATCACCTCAGGCTTGACATCAAATGAACCGTCGCCAGGCAGGTAATGCAGAATGCCTTTTTTGGATGCCCTTCTCAATAGCGCCTCAGCTTCTGATACACATGGAACCAGCTCGAGGCCGCCAGCTTTCATCTTCTTAATATTATCCTCCGCCGAGGGTAGATCAGCCTTGTTGGCCGCTATCACAAAAGGCTTCGCTCTTGTATGTAGCACTTTGCAAAATCGGAGTACATCGTCGTGACTCCATGCCACAGGCTTTTTTGAAGATAAGCCTGATGTTTGTATTGCATTTGTGATCATCTGCTCGTTTATTGCAAGACCCGATAAGCGCTTGGCAAGCAGCTGTTCCAGCTTTTGACCTTGGCTCTCGGCTTCCCTTGCAGTCTTGCTCCAATCTCTTCCAATGATCGATTCAAGCCATAGGTCAAATTCCTCTTCTACAAACTGGATATCAAATATGGGGTCTCCGGTTCCAGCTGGAACCGGTCTACCGTTGTTATCTGTTGAACCAGAAGCGTCTATGATATGTATGAGAACATCTGCCTGCCTTGCGTCATCAAGGAACTTGTTACCAAGTCCCTTGCCTGCATGTGCCCCTGGTACAAGGCCTGCTACGTCCACCAGCTTGACAGGGATGAACCTGTTGCCGTCTATGCATAACGAATGGACAGGGTTATCCTGTACACCAAACTCTCTACAGACACATTTTGTTCGAGCATAAGCTACACCTACATTGGGCTCGATTGTTGTAAATGGATAATTTGCAACTGGAACCGCAAGGTCAGTGGCTGCATTAAAGAAAGTGGATTTGCCCACATTGGCCTTGCCAATCAAGCCTATTATCATGTATCAGCTACATTTTGGCTCATCCGGCCATTAATGTCTTCTTTCGAAATCTAATAAAATGCAAATATCATAATAATTGAAGTCTTGAACAAGGATGCAGTCAAGCTGATCAAGAGGCTAAGACTTAAGAAGCACCCAGAAGGTGGCTACTTCAAGCAGACATACACTGCAAACATAATAGTAAACGTTGTAGGATATGACACGCCCCGATATATTTCAACAGCGATCTATTACATGCTAGTTGGCGATCAGTTTTCAGCTCTTCACAGAGTTAAATCCGATGAATTGTGGCACCATTACTCTGGAGGTTCGCTAACGCTGTATGTAATCGATAATGGAAAATTGTCCAAGGTAAAGATGGGAAAGAGCAGAGACGAAGCACCCCAAGTTGTTATAAAGGCAAACACATGGTTTGCTGCCTCACTCAACGATAAGAAATCATACTGTCTGATTGGTTGCACAGTATCACCTGGCTTTGACTATCGCGATTGGGAGCTTGGTAAAAGGCATGAGCTTATCAAGATGTATCCTCAGCACAGGGCGATCATTGAAAGATATACTGCCATTGTTTAATAGTCGCAAGCTCAATTCTGATCGCATTGCCTACCACCACTACAGGTCCGACAGCAGTTTGCATTGTAAGCGGAGGGCTTGACTCGGTGTGCTATGCCGCTTCTCTTGCAGCAAACGACGGCTATGATTTGTATTTATTGACGTTTACATACGGCCAGCGAGCAGAACGAGAAATTGAGCGTTCGCGCTACTTCGCTAAGGTGCTAAATGCAAAAGATCACAAGGTAGCAAATATGGGCTTTATGAAATCGCTTTACAATAATAGCAATGCCTTGACAGATGGCAGGCAAGAACTATCACAGGAGTTTTCACCGAGCTTAATCGTTCCCATTCGCAATGCAGTGTTTCTAACAATAGCGACTGCATGGGCTATGAGCATCAATGCCAAGGTTGTTGCCTATGGAGCACATACAGGTGACACTTTGCATTACCCCGACTGCCGGCCTGCCTTTGTCAGCGCAATGAGAGAAGCTCTCAATGCAGCGGAGGTTGACAGCATCCTGGCGGGTTTGCGGCAGCAAGTAACGATATTATCACCGGCCGTCATGGGACTTGACAAATCTGCTTTGGCGAGGACAGGCTACAACATATTAGGCGACAGGATATTCCAGACATGGAGCTGTTACTCTGATGGCATCAAAGTGGACAGTGATTATTTGCACTGCGGTTGGTGCGAATCGTGTATAAATAGGAAAAATGCATTTACCACTGCACAAATAGAGGACAAGACACAGTATGCAACAGAAAACCACATCAGGCACAACAACGAAGCTAAGTGAAATATTCACAAGCATTGAAGGAGAGGGCATACTTTTTGGCACCAAGACAATGTTTGTGAGGTTGGCAGGCTGTCCCTTTAAGTGCCACTGGTGCGACACACCCTATGCACTCCCAATGGACAGTGGGATTGAGTATTCTGTTGAGAAGGTAAAGGAAATCATCTCAAAGAGCCTTCAGCCAAATACCTACAAGATCAATTTCACAGGTGGCGAGCCACTAGTACAGTACGAAGCAGTAATAGAGCTAGCAAAATTCGCCAGACAAAAGGGCTTGAGAGTATACCTAGAATCGGCTTGCTATGACGCTAGGAGGTTTGCCAAGGTCTTGCCATACATTGACATATGTAAGGTTGAGCTCAAACTAAGAGATTCTAAGATAGTAAATGAAAAGCAGTACGCCAACCTGCTAAAGAATGAGCTCGAGTGCCTGAGACATGCAGTCACCAACCCTAAAACTACCTATATCAAAGTAGTAGTAACAAATTCGTCAAGCCTTAGGGAATTCAAAGATATAGTACATGAAGTATTCAGAATAGCCAGGGCGACCGAGCTAGCAGGATTTATAATACAGCCAAGCTATAGAGTTGACGAGCCAACATTGGATGTGCTTTTTGGCTTTTATGATGCGGTTTATCCTATATACGATCAGGTGCGTGTCGTACCGCAACTACACAAGATTATAGGAGCTAGGTGAGGAGAAAAAATTGACAACAGACAAGAAAAGTATCAATAGGAAAAAGGTTGCCAGGCTCATTAGGCAATTATTGATAGAGCTTGGAGAGAACCCCGATAGGGAAGGGCTTACCGGCACTCCAAACAGGATAGCTGGCATGTATGAAGAAATATTTGGAGGATACAGGATGGATGCCCAGCTAGACGTCAGCTTTTCAGAAGAGACAGAGGCGGTCATCGCAAAGGACATACAGTTCTACAGTATGTGTGAACATCACATGCTGCCATTCTTTGGCAAGATACACGTTGCCTATATTCCATCCGGTAAGGTATTTGGTGTGTCGAAACTGGTGAGACTTGTCGAAAAGTATTCTCGGCGGCTCCAGATACAAGAGCGACTTACAAAGCAGATAGCTGATGAGCTCGTACGGATGGGGGTAAAGGGTGCGCTCGTGATAGCAGAGGGCGAGCACCTTTGCATGAAAATGCGCGGCGTCCGCAACGACAGCTCCATTACAACTATAGCACATCGCGGAGTAGTAGAGCAGAAAGAGGTCCGCGAACAAGTACTGGCGCTCATCTATAACCCCAAGTCTGAAATATCTAGGCTGTAAGAATCGGCTGCTTCTTTTACAAAATAAACCCTACATGTGCGGTTTCCACCAGTTACAGTATTTCCATCCATTTTATCACTGTATGCTTTCTATCGTTGCTACCATGACGATTTCGAAACATGGCGGAGAATACTGATAATATTATGTAACATACTTAACTACAGGAATTCACTAAGAGTTTCTTAATAATTTTTCTCATGCAGCTGTCCGATATCCGTACCTATGTCTTGTGCAAAAATATTTACATAGCATCGCATGCAGAGTAAGGAGGTAATTATCAGACGAGAGATTCACACATAGATTGCATAATATGTGGCTACAGGTACGGCTCATTGTTATCGGCCTGCCCACGATGCGGCGTCCTGAACAATTTAGTTTCAGAGCCCATATCAACAACAAGGAGGAGAGGTGCGGCCGGCAAAGTAGCGGCCAGTATAGTGGTTGCAATAGTTGTCGTTTCAGTCATCATCTTGCTTGCTCCCACTCTTTCGAAAATTCTAATTCAGCAGAAAGACAACCCGGCAATAACAATCTTGCGCCCGCCGAGCCAGCAGCCTAGCACTGTACCCCGCGAAGAACTTATACAATACGTACTTGACAGGGTAAACAAAGATAGAACCGACATGGGCTTGCTTCCAGTCAAGCTGAGCTCCAACGAGGCTGCTCAGATGCATGCAGAGGATGTTTTCAGAACCAAACAAATATCTCACTGGACGACAAATGGGGAAAAACCCTACATGACCTACACCCAATATGATGGGAAAGGCAGTGTGCAACAAAATGTTGCTATTGCAGGTTTTAGTCCAGAGCAGTATGAGCAGTGTGTCACGAACATTCTAGTGGAGTGTGAAAAGATAGAACCCGTATCCACTATCGAGCAACTGGAGAATGAGATGACGTACAACGACAAAGAGTGCTGCAATGACGGCCACAGGAACAATATCCTAGATCCACACCATACTCACATGAGCATCGGCATAGTCTATGACCAGTACTACCTTGCAC
>JBKPNF010000177.1:0-2935 GCA_046732455.1 Thermoproteota archaeon
TATAGTGACTTTATTTCGTCCATTCCGATATCTTCAAAGGCTCCCGTCATCCCATATCCTGCATTATTTACAAGAAGGTCAACCCTTCCCGACTCAGATAATATCGATTGTATTGCATTTTTGACGGAATTTTCATCTGTCACATCTAACTGGACTGTTCTAACGGGTAAGTGTTCTTTTTCTGCGACTGATTGTATAGAGTCTTGCTTGGCTAGGTTGCGCATTGTGGCATAGGTAACATAGCCATTTTTTGCTAGTGCAAGAGAGGCTGCGAGTCCTATTCCACTTGAGCTTCCTGTAACTACAGCTACTGACAGTTGTTGGTTGTTGGGCGATGATGACATCTGTCCAATGGAGCATGAACATCATCATACATAAGAACTGTGTGTGGTCTTTGCAGCCTTTAATGTCCAATCAATCGAAGTGAGTCAAGTAGTTCAAGAATTGTACAGGAGCCTTTCTAAGAAAAACAAAGGCTATGGTAAATATAATATTGTGCATGATTTTATCGGGAATGTCCTACCAGGGATGAGAATTACTATAATGGCGTATTAGATACCATTTATGCATCAAACTTTTTGTGTGCTTACTGAGGTCGTGGGTTCAACTCCCACCCGGTCCATTTCTTTCTGTGAGGGAACTACGGTATTGAATTAAGCTCATTTTGAATAAGTGGAGGACAAATTCAGCAACAATGTTTGACCACGCTTCACAGAAGCCCTGAAGGGGATTGCGAACATGTAGGATGATTTAAGAAGACAACGCTTGCCACTAACTATACTTTTACTCCCTTGGCAGTATATATTGTACCTAGAATAGGTATGCTGCCATGGAAAACAAAATCGAGTTTCCAAAGGAAATAGAAGAGACTGGAAATTATCTTCAGATTAGCTTCAGTCGAGCGCCGAAAAAGAATCAGGAGGCTCTAGCACAGCTTGGAAAGCGATGGATGCAGTGGCTCAACGAAAATGGGGTAAGCTCTAAAATCTACTATCTCGACAATAGCAGCACAAAATCAAGCGAGGAAATTCCTCCCGAGGGCATAGAAAGCATTACAAAGATTCTTTCTGTCAATGATGATGAAATGCTTGGGGTATCGCTGCAATTCTATAGAGACCAAGCTCATGCAAATGAAGTCTTTGCAAAGATGATGCAAGACGAAACTTGTGGAGCAATTGGCAAGGAGTTTGATAGTCTGGTCACCCAAGGAAAAGGCATGATTACAGACGGATTCAGTCGCCTTAGAATTTAGAAGAAATCATAGTGGTATCTAGAGCCATTGGTAATACTGCTGGAGTTTCCCATATTTTTTCTTCTCTAACCAACAACAATAATCTTTTGACTTTAGCCTCTATCCGCTCAACTCAAATGCATTCGTTAGAGGATTGTCTGCAGACAATATCGATATACTCGTGTCATGTTCTTCTTTACCCGAGTAAAAAGAGTACATGCTATTCAGTTCAACTGAAACTTTCATGTACTTTATGCTATGCTGAGCCTTGGTCTGCAATCCAAGTGTTTGCTTGTGGCTTGATTCTTTTATTATCTATTCCTTTTTCACTTAACTGAATCAAGTTTTACTTATGAAGGTTCTTCTGTCAATTCTAGATCGAATAAGTGAGTGGTTCCAAGTACAATGGGGATTGTTGACGGTTACAAGAGGCTGGTACTCGATGGGAAGAGGGATATGGATAGCAGAGGTGTAGCGTAGAACCAAGAAATTGGTTGGCAAAGTGGACGGGTTGGGATTTGAACAATCATAAGTTCCTTGCTATTTCTTCTAAACGTAAATAGAATCGAGTCTCTAAGAAAGCTGGCTGAGGTCGTGGGTTCCACTCCCACCCGGTCCATTTCTTTCTGTTGTACAATTATGGTATTAGATTGAGGTCAATTTTAACAATTGTCGGACAGATCAGATAGAAAGAAGTGATCATGATATGTTATTTGACATTCCTAGACTTTACCTCAGCTTGCTCTCTTAATACTATCCAGCCTGTCAGGCTCTATATCCAATACTGCTTATTTCAATTCTGCTCTACTGCTATGAACAGCTATCGGAATGGATTTTAAAAGTTGAACAGATGATGATGGTCTAAGAAGAAAAAAAGTTAGACAGAGACTTTTTTCACGCAGTGGTCTTTACTTCGGTTATCCAGTCACATTTTAGACCAAATTTTAGGTGATGCTTGCCCACAGCGACCTTGTTAGGTGCATCTGAAATGCAATAGAGCATGTTCGCTTCTTTATTGTAAAGCATATCCTTGATCGTAACGCCGAATTCATCCATTGGAGCGTTTTGGGCTTGCTTTATCTGCTCTTCAGTCATATTTCCCAGGTCATGGGTGTCAAGATATGTAGGCGTATTAAAGATGAAGAAAAGAGTACGTCTTAAGCCTTTCTTTATCCAAGTTTTTTTCTTTTATACTCATCGCAAAAGGCTATATCTTTCAAGCGATCTTCTTAGTCTGATAGAGGAAGAGCAGGAATCTTTGCTTCTCCTCACCAAATACAATAAACCTTTAGTATCTAAGTGGAATGGGTGGCATTGAACAGCAGTACACACAGTTCGTCTTCCATAGCTGCTGTCCCCTTTGGAGAAACGTTAAAGAGCTGCATTAGAAGGTACTGCTGAGCTGATGAGGTCGTGGGTTCCACTCCCACCCGGTCCATTTCTTTTTGTTGTACGACTACGGTATTGATTTGAGCTCATTTTGATTAGTTGGAGTACAAATTCAGCAACAATTTATGATGACGAGGCTGTCAATTACCTCCTCCTCCTTGTTGTTCTTGCCCAATGGTATTGTTATTGTTGTTGTTGCTACTGCTATTGCTGATGTTGTTATTACCCATTATTGATGATGGTGACAGCGGTGACAGTGCTGGTATTAGTGACTCAGTTACTGCAATTGTGACGGCTGCAATGATAACCATGACT
>JBKPNF010000178.1:0-3101 GCA_046732455.1 Thermoproteota archaeon
ACTTGAAGCCAAAAGCTATGCCAAATTCATCCTCAGAAATTGCAGCATTAGATGCAGCGTTTGCCAATCTGAGAAAAGCAATTGACGACAAGATGTCAAATGATGCTATCCAAGCAATCGTGGAGGGCAGTATTCATCCCAATCTCTCTGCCTTTGGCTTGAAGGAAGAGGAAGGGCAGGAATGAGGCAACAACGCAAATAATAATAATAACAATAACAGCACCAAATGCGCATCAATAGTCCTCAGCGCATCTCCCTGGGTTAATTTTTTTTAGATCCCCAAGCTTTCAACATTGTTACAGGCTAGTGTACGAATCAAGGGATTTTTTGATAATTTCATCTATCTCTCAATCACAATCACCGCATATTGGGATTGATTGTTGGCAAGCAGAGGGTAGGAACTTAATACAAGCAGACCATTTGGGAGCGAGGCGTTCGAAAATCGGAGTCGTGTTTGCAGGAAATAACATTTACTGTATTACAGAAGATATATCATTATAGGAGCCTATTCTATCCTTCCGTCACCACGACAGTTCCTACCATGTTTGGATGAAGGGTGCAATAGTACTCGAACTCGCCAGCTTCATTGAACGTAAATGACTGTGTGTCGCCCTCGGGTCCTATTATCTGAGGTGAGTCATCTGTCCCACCGAACATACCAGTTGATCCTGAATCGGAAGATCCCGATGTTGCTGTATGTGGCGCTGAATCATCATTGATCCATGTTACAGTATCGCCCACATTGACTTCGATTGGATTTGGTGTGTATGCAGCCTCAGTCAACTCAGAGGCACCTTCGGGTATTCTCACTGTTACTTCTTCGTTATTACCCGCATCATTCTCCGCCACATTATCAGTTGCACCGGCTGATGATATGTCGTCCTCGTCTGAGCTTGTTGTTCCCGTTGCACCCTCTGCTTCCTCTTCAGTTACTCCATCGGTATCCGTATCAGTGGTATTTTCTGTATCTGTAGCGGCGGTATCTGCTGCACCTGTGTCCTCAGCAGCATCTACCCCTTCGTCTTCAGGTGTGGTTGTATCAGTTGTTTCTGTCGTACTGCTTATATTATTTCTAATCTCTGAAGGTAGAATCTCAGCACTTACAGAGTACGATGCAGAAAATGGCGTTCCATCTGATGTGTGAAGCCAAACTGCATTACCTGCAAATGGAATTGATGCTGAAGGAGCTGGTGAATCGCCATAGGGTGGAGTAATATAAGCGATTGCGATGCTGGTTTGGTTATCAAGTTGTGTAAGCAGTGTTCCAAGATCACTATCCTCAGTAACATCTACCGTGGCTTGCTCAGTTTCATTGAAAGTTTGCATATTTAGAATCGCAACCTCTACTGGTTCGCTAGCAGTATAGGTTAGTACTCCGCTATACATTGAGCCATCCTGCCTGAATGGTAAAATCGTTGCCCTTTGTTGCTCTTCATGCCCCTGCAGCGGATCCGATGAGGAGGTTACTATTCCTTGTCTGATCATTACTTTTTCTTCATCTTGCTCAGTTAGTGGTTGGTTAGTATCCAGCTGTTCTGGTTGTGCGTTTGCTATTACGAGGTTATCAAAAAGTACAATAGTGGTACCAGCCCCTGTTGTTAGAGCTATAATAACAACAGTTGTCAGTACCGAAGCCAAGGACTGCAGATATGACCTCATAATGTCCGAGCAAAGAACGGTGAGAAGCAAGATAAGGATATGGATTAATTATTCACTAAAATGGCTCTCGATAAAAAGCACTCTCTCAAGTCTTACTCTCATATAGGTGAATTTATGCCATTACTTCAAAGGGTACTGCTCTGTCTATATTCAAATTATTGTGTCAATTAGGCATATATGTCAATTGCAGGTTCGACCTTGTCTAGGGTTTTCAGTCAATGTGACGCTAGAGCGTTAACCGCGGCAGCAGACTGCTTAGCCATGTCTTTGTTCATAAGATCGCCAGAAGTATTCACATCCGATTCACTATCCCTTTTAATACCTACGGATTTTTTCCCCCTCTACCTTTTCTCTACGCGATAAAGCAATCACCGCTATAGCAATACCTGCAACTCCGATGCCTACTGCTATTGTCGCAAACATGTAAGCCCCATCAGATGATACTTTTATACTCTGAGCTGATTGAGTCGCATTCTGAGCTGTCTGCTGGGCTTGATCAGCTGATGCCTTAGCATCGTCAACCTGTGTCGACAGATCGGTTATTGCATTACTGACTTGACCTATAATGCCGCTTGCTACCTGACTATTGCCAGAATCTGCTGCTGTAGCGGGGAATGTAAGTTCTTTTGGGTCTGCCACATCATCAAGCGGAACAGAGCCGTTAATATTTTGCCCGTTGACTGTGCCCATAAGAACGAGTTCGTATTGACCAATCTGTCCTGGTATTACCTCTGCTCCATAAAGTCCTTCTTGTTCTTGCGGCAACAAATCAATAGTCTTGGTTTCACCACCTTTTTTTATCGTTGCCTGAAGCTGTCCAACAGCATTTGGAATTGGCTTATTATCAGATGCATTTGAAACTCCAACTGTAATGGTATTCAGTTGGCCTGCAAGGGGCGGCTCATCTGCCCAGCCTACTTCAATATTGATAACGCCAAACTTCACAGTCTGGTGAGCTAAAGCTGGAAGTACAACAATGTTGCTACTGCTGATCAAAAGAGATAATGCAAGCGCACCAGCCAAGGCCGAAACCCTCAAGGCAGTCCTATTCATCTTGTGTCTAAATAACCTTACAATACTTATAATCTTTGGGCGCATTTCGGACTTTGTACTAGAAAACAAGCAAGAGTAAAAAGAGAGAAGAGATAATAATACAAGCATATACATGCAACGCAGCTACTGGCGTTTCAGTTTAATAATTATGGGGTTACTTCTTGTTATATTTGCTTCCAGCCTGACGAACTCTTTTGCTCATCCCGTTTATGTTAAATCAACACCACAAGCTTTCCAGACAGTTGCTTCATCTCCCCCATCAGTAAACGTTTTCTTTACTGAGCCTATTGAATTGAAATACAGTAAAATCTCAGTCATAGGTCCCGACGGAAGTCGGGTGGATAAAGACGATCCACATAATGTTGGTGGTGACACAGCTTCATTAGGAG
>JBKPNF010000179.1:0-2046 GCA_046732455.1 Thermoproteota archaeon
TGTCCGGGCCCCATGACAGCTGGAAGAGGAACTTTTCGCTTGGCAGCGACAGTATGTCAAGAGGGAATTTCGGTTTCTCTGACGGCTGCAATGTAAAGGCAGCAATGTCGTTGTTATTGTCATTTATGATATCAGCAAAGCGGCTCAGCATTGCGTTGGAGACAATAAAATGCACTATGCGATTCTGCTCAGACGTGTAGTCGTCGATGACTACCGCTTGCGCCTCAAGATCCTTACCGTTCAGCGTCCCACGATAGCTATTGGTTTGCAGTTCTTCCAACGATTTGGGGAACTGAACCTCCACATGGAGCACTGGAACCTGCGCGATATAGGCGCGATCCCACGTAAAGGGCATTTGAAATGAGATGGTCTTGTTGGAATAGTCAAAATTGATTATTTCGTCATAGTATGTTTTTACCACCATTTGATTTTGACCCTGTGGCGTGTCAAGATCAAATGTGTAAGCATCACCGACGCTGATATATAGGTCGAACTTTTGATCGGCCTCTACTGAAATGCCCGTGCTGCTCTTTTCAATCGTTATAGCAATATGGTACAACCCGCCAGCTGACAAGATCTTGCTTCTTAATTCAACGGGATTTCTCTGGCTTACTTCTATTTGCTGGCTTGGTGTAGCTTGACCATTTATCTCCCAGCCTACAATATCGCTGTCGGGGGTCAGGTTTGCCTTGACAACACCATCAGAAGCTCGGAAACGTTGATCAAGCAGTGTCTCATTTCGCAGATCTACAACTATCCTGTAGTCTACACCCGCTATAGTGATGTTGTTATTCTCATCGTGAGCCCTTATTACAAGGGTCGGCTTTGGAGAATCTGGAACTGGCAGAAAGGAAGGGTTTATCATCCCTTCCACAGTTACCTGCTTTCCTTGAATAGTAACAGGTGGCGCCTGATCTCGCCCAAGGCCATGACCATAAGTGCTCACCACCATAAAAGAAGAAGAAGAAGAAGAAGCTGCAAGAACTAGTAACAACGCTAATGAAGCAAGATAGTGCTTCTGCACGTTGTAATGAGGAATGTGTAATTGAAATAAAGATTTGGGTTTGGGTATGATAATACAAGGCCCTTTTATGCCTTGTTCGGTAATTTCGACAAGATGTACATATGCCACCGGCAAGCATCATTGTAATGATAGCAATCGATAAGCCCCATACAATACTTTCATCCAGGACAATACATAAACGTCAGTCTCCTCCTCTCCACCAAAAAGCTCCTAAAATGACTATTGGTATTGTCAGAGCAAGACCAATAACTATCAGCATTTTGGCGTTAAGGAATCCCTTTTCTTCTTTTAACTTACTTACCTTAATCGCAGAATGTCACTAGGTTTAACATACAGAAGGTCGATGTTGTAGTTCTCTGTTGTGATATCCCTATAGACACAACCTCTCTTGCTTATAGTTTACGCTTTTATAGATCTTATATGCCATTACTTGCACATCATTTTTTCCTTCTTCTGTTTCGAATGGAAGGGTCTTTAAAGATGCCATGGGAAGTTGTGTCATTTCCTGCTGCTAATCATTGCCATTTTTACTTGCTTGAATACGCACGGCTTCAGCAGAGTTCCTCCTTGGATCCTGCAGGCAGTGAAGTGCCATGCCGTTTCCAGTGCCAAGTACGCCGCGCCAAACCCAAGCAGAGTGTATGCGACCAACTGTAGAGTCTCGAACATGGCAACTATTATGCATTCATGGATATAAGATTATCTAAGGAAATACTATATAATTGTAAAGCATATACGGGCAAACACATAGCATTTGTTAAGTGCTAGCGATTTTGATTGACTAAGCACCTGTTATCTGTTAGGTATCTACGAACCTAAAATCTTCTTTTACAGTAATTAGAACCAAGTGCGTGTTGGTTCTATCCACGTATGGCAATGATAGGTCTTTTTTTACAAAATTTGAAAGCTCTTTGCGGTTCTTGAATTTGGCAACGACTACCATGTCAGTCAACCCTGTGATGTCGTACACAGCACATACGTTAGGAAACTTGGCTATCTGTCTTTCAAGGTCTACAATCTTG
>JBKPNF010000180.1:0-2589 GCA_046732455.1 Thermoproteota archaeon
GATCCACGGTCTGCTGCTGCAAATGGCTTTGTTTTCCCTTTCCTTCTCTGTACTCAATGTGGGTGGTCATAGATTTAATGTGATGAGGTTCTTGGACTTTGTCAGCAGGTGTATTGGTCTTCTTCATTATTCCTTTCGACCATACTGCAACATCAGGATTATCTACTATATCGATTATCCCAGTTGAAGTACTATCGGCTTTCGTTAGATCTAAAGTACCAGATTCAGTCATTCTTTCACTCTTTTCTGTCGTCTTTTTTTTGCTGCCTTCTGCTGGATCATATGATTCTCTGAGCTTTTCAATTTCATCTTTTGGAATATTAGGAGGCATTTTGTATCAATTAATCATGGCCTACATACGTTATAGAGACATTCAACACAAAGTAACGGTCTAGCAAAGACATAGAACTGAATCTAGCAGCTTTGGAAATCAACTTAAGCGACTTGCTATTGTTATTGCAATCTGACTCTTTCATTTGGATTTGTTCTTAATTTTATATTATGTATAGTTATTTCTTTAGAACAAGAAATAAAGTGAAGATCGGACTAATTTCAGACACCCATGACAATTTCAAAACCATAGAAGCTGCTGTCAAGATATTTAGCGAGAAAAGAATAAGTTATGTAATTCATGCTGGTGACATAACTACTCCCGAAGCGGTAGAAGCTTTTTCAGGACTAAAATTGATTGGCGTATTGGGAAATAATGATGTGGACAAGAAAGGACTTGACAATGCTTTTGAAAAAATAGGAGGTGAGCTTAGAGGTGAGCTCTGTGAGATTGAAGAGGATAACTTGCTAATTGGTGTTTATCATGGAACTGATTTTAAAAAACGAGAAGCTCTGATTCAATCAGGCAAATACAATGTTGTTGTTTATGGCCATACTCACAAGGTAGATAACAAGGTTGTTGGAAAAACAATTGCTATTAATCCAGGAACTGCTAATGGTTGGTTCTTTGGCTACAAGGCCACTGCTGCGATATTTGACACAGTAAGCAAGGAATGTGACTTTGTAGAGCTATAATGAGATTTGAAGGCGGTATATAAACACAAGGAAGGATCCGTACGTTTTTTCAGGGAGAGAGATATGTATGTCAAATATCAAAATTTGCAGATGCTATCTCACAGTTGGCTCCGTGCCAACAGTTTTCACTACAAAACCTGAGAAAGTTGACTAACTGTGCTAAGTACAAACAAGGAATCTATCTCAGCATGACAGCAATAATGTCAGTCCGTGAAACAGTAGTACCAAAAAGCAACTTTACGCCGGGTCAAAGTTGGGGCGCACTTAGGAAGGCATGGAAAGGATACAGGATCGCCAAAGTACAAGGCGACAACGCTAAGATGAGCGAATACGCAACCAAGATTAGAAAGCTCCAAGGCGAGTTGGGAATAAGCGTTGCTTCATTCCCGCACTTAGGAATAAACTAAGTGCACCTTTTTTCTTTTTCTACTAACTATCTGTAAATTGAATCGTTGTTTGACGGTAGCTGTTGTTTAAGCTTCATCTCGATCTGTGCTTTTGGCATAGCGCCTATGATCACGTCCACCGCCTTTCCCCCCTTGAATATCATCAGAGTGGGGATGCTCTGTATGCCAAATGTTGCCGCTATTCTTTGATTCTCGTCTACATTGACCTTGCCAAATGCTACTCTGCCAGAGTATTCTCGACATAATTGTTCAATCATTGGTGTCACCATCCTACATGGGCCGCACCAAGGCGCCCAAAAGTCCACAAGCATGACAGGATATTTTGTAACCTCGCTTGCAAAGTTAGAATCCGTAAGCACTGTTGGTTCGGTAATGGAAGACATCAATGCCTTGGTGGCGGCCTCCTTTTGAAGTTCGGCCAGCTTCTTATGCTTTATCGCCTCAAGTTCATCATCTGAGCTCATATGCATCAAACATTGGCAGAGACTGGCTATATTTCTTACGAGCGATATCTAATTATTAGATGAGCCCCATTTTTGGGAGCAGAAGGTGATTTATTTTGGTCGAGAATGATGAAGGAGGCAATATCATGGCAGAGCAGCAAGAGGGCAAATCAGTTGAGGAAGAAGATGTTGAGGCGCTGAGAAGTGAACTCGAGTCAGTCAAGAGTGAACTGAGAAAGGCGAAGGAGTCCTCTGAGAGCAGCCTCAACAAGATGAAATACCTAATGGCAGACTTCGACAACTACCGCAAGCAGATGGAAAGGCAGGTTGCCTCAAAGGCAGATTCGATCAGGGCCGAATTGTTGCTCAAATTTCTCAATATACGTGACGACTACGTCCGAGCGCTCTCTGTCGCTAGACAGAGCAAGTCAGAGCAGATAGTAGTCATTGAAGGACTGGAAGGAATACTGAAGAATATCGACTCGCTCCTTGCTTCGGAAGGAGTAAGAGAGATAGAAGCAATCGGGACGCCTTTTGACCCAAACGTGCACGATGCTATAGCATATTCTGCACGTGATGACTTGGCAGAGAACACAGTGACTTCTGAGATAAGAAAGGGTTATATGCTCAACGGCAGGGTGTTAAGACCAAGCCTTGTTGAAATTTCAAAGAAGATAATTAAAAATAGCGTTAATGATACTAAAGAGATAGAT
>JBKPNF010000181.1:0-1986 GCA_046732455.1 Thermoproteota archaeon
TATTCGTTGTAAACGAGGAGAGCGATACGCTGTCAGTCATCGACACACATAAGCAAGAGGTAATCAAAACTATCTCTGTTGGCGATAATCCACAATACGTTGTACTGAACCCTGATGAGACGCTTGCTTATGTAACAAATATGAACTCCAACACGATATCAATAGTAGATGCACAAGTTGTTGAAGTGGTAAATGAAATTCCAGTTGGCAATGGACCTTATGGAATTGCATTTAGTGCAGACGGCGGTGATCTATCATATGTTAGCAATAGGAGAGGAAATGACGTGTCTATTATCAACACTAGAAGTAGCAACATCAGTGCTTCACTCTCTTCAGGAGGTGCAGGACCAAATGAATTGATTGTAAGAAAGCCGGATATTGAGATAATAAGAACTGAAGATAATAATAATTCGTCGGTTATTGCCCGTGTATTTGTTGAGGTTTCCGATGATCAAGAAGAGCTTATGAGAGGTCTTATGTTTAGACAACACCTCCCATGGAATGCTGGCATGCTGTTTGCATTCAACGATGAGGATCCTAGAACATTTTGGATGAAAAATACCTTAATACCATTGGACATGATATTTGTCGATAGCGACTCCAAAATTGTAGACATTATAGAAAACGTCCCTCCCTGCAAACAGGACGAATGTCCAACATATCCCTCAAAAGAATCTGTCCAACACGTTTTGGAGGTTAACGCTGGCTATGTTCAACATATGGGAGTTAAGATAGGAGATCATTTAGCTACATTCAATGGGTTTAAAGCAAATGGCACTGACTCAAAGTACTCTGAGATAGTACCTATTAATTTTTCATGACTTTAGCGTACTGGGGATCATAGTGCGTGCTGCTGCTTTTTTTTGAATAATATCTTCTATATTCCTGATATGTACATGCCTAATTCCATCGACACTTTAGTGAGGATCGATGCTCTCGTGGCCCCTATTTTTGCAAAAGAAACATTTAGATTGACTAAAACTTATAAGAATATAGAATTTTCTTTCTAGAACCAAATAGTTTCTGCATCAGTTCTCTTTCTCATGGCCAAATGAGAAAAATGGTCTGATCCGTTACTATTATTTTCAAAGGCACCATGCCAATGCAATGTGCCACCGGGTACGCACACTACGTCTCCTTCAGACAGCTCAATCACAAAAGGAGAGGATGACCCCTCGGGTGGCGGTTTTATAATGGCGCTCCTGCCATCACTATTGATTTCAATTTTTTGTACAAGGACAACGATTCCCTTCCCCTTGACGGCAACGAGTGTCTGGTCTGTTGCATGAATGTGCGGCCTTGTTTTACAGCCGTTCTTAAAAATGACATAGTAGACCTCCTGTTCCTGCGATGTATTTGCATCAACTATCTCACGTATGTCAAAATCGTCATTTGTAAATTTCCCCTGATATTTTTCTTCCTTCTTTTCATGTCCTGGAGGATAATAGATATTTTTCTTTTCCAACAATAGACCGGTATCACAACCCATCATGATATAAAAGCAGTGCCTTTGATATATCATGAACTAACGATATGCGCCAGAAAGTTCATTTGAATCTAATACAAGAAATAGCTAGCAAAAAATGATATTTGAATCGCTTGATTTTCTGTATGTTCCTGCACCTGACATCGAAACCTCCATACACTATTACACAGGGGTTCTAGGTGGCCGGTTGGTATGGAAAATACATGCTTTCGGTGTTTGGGTAGCATGTATCAAATTATCAGAGGATAATGGGAAACCATATGTTCTTCTTGCCGATCACATCAGCAAGAAAGATTTAATGTTGATCTACCGAGTTTTGGATCTTGAAGCTACCGCATCTAGGCTTAGATCTAAAGGATGGAAAGAAGAAAAAAGAATTGAAATTCCTCCAGGGCCTTGCTGCGTCTTTCGAGACCCTGCAGATAATGCTCTTGTAATTTATGAAAATATTCGTCCTGATGTTATGAGAGAGTTTACAGGGAGGATTGATAACAATGATG
>JBKPNF010000182.1:0-6829 GCA_046732455.1 Thermoproteota archaeon
ATATTAGAGAGAGAATACAAACTACAAAAGGACTGCCCTCATCTCCCGCAGCTAACAGGTGTTACTTTTTTGAAGGGGACTGTTAGCGACTAGTTACAAAATGAAATCATTATCTCACTCCCGACCCGCCGTGCTGTGCTCCGCGAAAGACGTTCTCAGGTCTGGGCCATAGTTCTCGATAAGGATAGGAGTGACACCATTCTTGGCGAAAGCGTGTCTTTTTCTGCATTGTAGTCGCGTCAGGAACAATCCAAGCAAAGGATCTTCCATGATTATCCTCGAACTGGATAATCTCCCGCCCACCTAGAGCAGGGCAACACCTTTGGTATGGCTTTGCTGAAAGTGTCCCACTCCTACGGGTTCCCTGCGTCACCCAATATTTGCACCAGATGTTTATTTCTGATACTGTGCTAGCGCTATCAATTTCACATCTAAGCGTCTAAGATTACATTAGTTCGGATGCAAGTACCTAATACGGTGCGCCTTACTGACTTGGTGCGCAATGACTACCAGATTTATTAGGCAATTCGCAGTATTTACAATCGATACCATGGAGAACAACTCGACTTCTGTACTGCACGATTTCAATATCCATCCAGCCGCAAGAATAGGCTACGTGAGCCTGAATGTTTCGGATATCGACAGGTCGCTTGATTTCTATGAAAAAGTTCTGGGGTTCAAGAAGGTGGACAGACCTTCCCATGAGAGGGCAATTCTTTCTGTAGACGGACATCCATCCTATCTTCTAGAACTTTTACAAGCAAAGGAGGCGGCAGCAGGCTACAGAACCAGCATGATTGATACTAGGAGATCAGGGCTTTATCACTTTGCAATATTACTTCCGGAGAGAAAATATCTCGCAGACATGCTTCAAAACTTGAGCGAAAGGCGCGGCGAGATACGGTTTGATGGCTTGGCTGACCATCTGGTGTCTGAATCGATCTATATTCGCGATCCCGACAACATTGGTATAGAAATCTACCGTGACAGGCCGTCTATACAATGGAAATGGGATGGGAGCAGGCTGAGGATGGCGACAGATAGGCTGGACACAGAAGATCTGCTAAAAGAAACTACAGCACCAGGGTGGAAAGCTATGCCTGCCAAGACACTCATAGGCCATGTCCACCTCCATGTTCGAAACCTTGTAAAAGCTATGAAGTTCTATCGCGACACCCTTGGGCTAAACTTTACGGCAAGTTATCCTGGTGCTTACTTTTTTGCCGCAGGTAAATACCACCACCATATAGCTACGAATATCTGGCTTGGAACCAGCATTCAGTTAGCTTCCTCAGAACATGTTGGATTGAACCATTTTGGCATTGAACTTCCGAACAAGATGCAATATGAGAAGACGGCAGAACAGCTCAAACAATACAAGATCGAGACCCCGCAACAAGGAGAATCGAATGGAAAACCAAAGTCTGTATTCTTGCGCGACATGGATGGCATAGCAGTACGACTGTATACTAGATAACGGAGGATATATAATGACAAGATAACTGTTTAAACTACGCGGGTAGCTATAATATACTAGAATAATCTCAATAGGATCCTTCTAAAGGTAATGATAATAGAGTGGAACCATTGGGATTTGGATAAAATTCATTTGAAATCGAAACAGGGAGTCTGCTTAGATAATCATTTCTTAACTGAATACAATGTGGGCCCATGATATCACCCAGTACAAAACCTGTTCAGGAGGACTGCTGTTGTTGGGGGCCATGGGAAGTCGAGAGAGAAAACCTTTAGAATTAACACACAATTTGCGGTGTTACATTATCTATGCAATAGGAAGAGAAGATCTAAATATGTCTAGTGCCATTTATCATAACTCGTATATCTGAGGGTAGGCTAGAAGGTGGCAACTATATAAAATGAGCCAACGTTGTATTGCCAACATAAGTCCAGTTGTTGTTGTCATTGTTCTTATAATGATTATCATAACACCTCCTATTTTGCAACCCACACTAGCCACTGCCAGTTTACGTCCTAATAACACAACAACTTATGAGAAATATAACTCTGTAACTCTTACTCCTACATCAAATCAGTCAGATGCATCATCTTCATTACCTGATAAAACCAATGTTACGCTTAGAGGGCTTTTTACTGACCTAGGCGAGTCCGGAAGATGGATTCAACTGCTCCAGCCCGCACTTGATGAACTCAATAGACGTCACCCCGATCTAAACATACAGATAGAATATACTGATTTCCCTTACAATGTTACAAGAAATGAGATTTTGAACAGGGTATCAAATGGCAATTCTGTTGACATTGTGTCTGTAGATCAAATCTGGCTTGGCGAGTTCGCTGGTATGGGCTTACTAAGAAACCTAACTGAGGATTTTCAGAAGTGGGGCAGAATGTCTGATCTATATGAAGCAAATCTTGATGGCTGCGTCTATAATAACACTATCTATGGTCTGTGGTTGTGGACCGATGTTAGAGGTATGTGGTATTGGAAGGACATGCTGCAAGAAGCAGGAGTTGACCCAGAATCATTGAAAACCTGGGATGGATATATCTCAGCAGCAGTAAAATTGAATGATTTCTTTGGGGATAGAGTAACTCAAGGTGTACATCTTAGAAATGCCCCACATGAACCAGATATGTGGTATCCGTACCTTTGGATGCTTGGCGGAGACATACTAGAGCTGCGTCAAGGTCATCCTACAAAAGGTGTCTACTGGTTTCCAACATATAATAGCTCTGAGGGAATAAGAGCATTGGAGTTTTTGAAGCGACAGGTAGATGCAGGTATTGAGCCGCAAGAAAGACAGTTTGATACAGCATTTGCCAATAAGAATTTCTCCGTAATACTAGCAGATTCTGCAATGCCGGGGGAATTTCCAAAAGAATCTTGGCCAACATTGGACCAGAAAGTTGGGTTTATTCCTATGTTTCCTGTACCTAACCAAACGACTCAGACTTCAACTATGATGGGAGGATGGGAGTTAGCTGTACCAAGTACGTCGCAAAATAGTGATTTGGCATGGGAGTTGGTAGCAATAATGGCTCAACCAGAAATACTGGGTCCATTTTTGCAAGAATATGGCTATTTGCCGACACAAAAAGCATTAGGAGAGGGTCCATCCTCTCAGCCACTAAAGGAATCCATCCCATATTTTGAAGAAATGGTTTCAATGATTCCATATGGCAGAAGCAGGCCAAACATACCTGAATATCCTGAGATAGCTGAGCACGTAGACCAAGCTATACAACAAGTTTACAACGGAACTGCATCCCCAAAAGACGCCCTTAACGCAGCAGCAGCCAAATCTGCAGAGTCTCTGGGATGGTAAAATGATTCAATAATAATAGAGAAAAAAATTTAGCATTTTCACATCATTGTGACAGCCTTATACTAGTTGTCTACATAAAGGTTTAAAGCTAACTTCTCTTTACAATCATGCTTAGAGCCCATCTAAAAGACTGATAATAGAGCGGGCGCCGACGGCTGTGAAGTGATATCGATCTCAAAGGAGGATCCTTTGCTAGTCCTTGAATGTACAGGAAACTAAAAAGGCTTCTGCAAGACTGCAGCCTCAGGAATAGGTCCCTGCATCTAATAAGGTTCTGCATTGAGCTTTATGATCATGTTCCATCACTAATGCTAGGCCGGTAATCGGAAATTGATGGTGGCACATTCTTAGACCCAATGTTTCTTATGAGGACACTATTATCAGAGAGGAGGAGGAGAAGATATTTTTTACCAATTGATTTGCTTCTTGTCAAAAAAATTGTACCCTGTCGGCCCACCATCAGGCAGAGTTGCCAACCAAACAGGAGTGGCGGCACCTTCTTCAACTGATCTTGTAGCATTGCTCCCTCCCATGTCAGTTCGTACCCATCCCGGGCATACTGCATTGACAAGAATATTAGTTCCCCTCAGCTCTGATGCAAGCATGACTGTCAAAGCGTTCAAGCTAGCCTTTGACACACAATAAGCCGGCCAATATCCCCCAGATGTGGCCATGTGTTCAAATTCGCCTGAACCACTAGAAACGTTCACTATTCTTCCAAAACCATTCTTCTTCATAAGAGGAATGAAGGCTTTGCACATACGCCAAGCACCAATCAGATTGGTTTCCAGAGTAGCTTTTACAGTTTCTAGATCGGCATTTGATGTTACTATATTTTCTCTATCGATAAGGATGGCTGCATTGTTTACTAATATATCTAGCCTTCCAAAAGTTTTTTCAACTTCCTTCACAAGGATATCAACACTGACTTGATTTGACACGTCCAATTCCATTGACACCACTTCTTTTACCCCACCTCTAGCAAGCTTCCTTATTGCGGCTTCTCCATTAGCTGAATTTCTGGAAGTAAGAATTACCTTGATATCCTTCATGGCCAGCTGCTTGGCTATCTCAAAACCTATCCCTCGATTGGAGCCAGTTACGAGAGCTATTTGTTGCTTCATATCTCTCAGTGTCTTCTCTCATTATAATAATTGTTAAAGATATTGAACAAGTAAGGACGCGAGTTTTTTTATGGTTAGAGAACTGGGCCCTTCGGGCCATGAAGTGATATCATTTCAAAAAGTAGACTCTTTGGTGGTCTTTTTGAATAGAACGGGGAGCTAAAAAGGTTTCTGCTAAATAGGACCAAAGGAATTTGAGATAAAAACTTTCAAAATGCCTGCTTCCGGCAAGGTAATCATAAAGGCTTTCGAAGTATTTAGCTGGATGAGCAAGAGATTTGCTACACTGTAAACTCCTCTTAGTCCTAACTCAGGCGTTCATTCTCTGTTTCTTTCCAAAGCCAAAATAGCATGAATAACAATATTCTTTTCCATATATTACACCCTGTGCACCACAGGTTAAGCATTTTTTTTCGTGTTCTATAGTAGAATCAAGCGATTTGGCCTTCTGTAGACATTTGCCGCAGATAGGAGCTTCCAACTGGTAGCTGGACAAAAAACCCTCGCCGCATTGATTGCACTTCAAGCTATACATCTTGCCTCTTGGTCTCCAACTTCTAAACAATCTCATAGTATTTCTTTTAGTTCAGTTTATCTTACGCATTCCGTATTTAAAAATAAGCCGTAACCTTGTTACTTGATCTTTAACGGTGTTCTTCTTCGAAGCGTTCTGTTCGCATTACTTGTTGATTATGTGGTATTGGGTTGTTTTGTCCAAGGTACTTATCAGCTGTTGTGATGTCGTGTCTGGTCGATGTATCTTTGATAACATTGCGCAAGAGTCGCTTGTTCTTTTCCAAGAACTCAGACCCTTCATTAGCTGGTTTGCTCATGCAGACGGTAAAAAATCAAGTCATTAATCTATTAGTGTTGCGCTTGAGCAAATTGATGATCACTATTCTAAGCATGACTTTGATAACGCTGAGAAATCCGGACATGCCTACACCACGTCACGTCATGGTGGGGCTAGTAAATTCAATTATCAGCAGGGGATTTCAACAACTCATCTATGCTAGTAAAATCATAAACCCGTAGGGATTGAATAAAAATTATTTGAATCCAATGACTAGGCCTGCAATTGATGTATGAGATCAATAGGATTTTCTTGCAACCCAATAGAAAATGAGCTTAAACTCATAACCACTACTATGAACAAATAGTGAAACTTGTAAGTAGACTTACAGATTAAGTGAGCGCTCACTAATTCAGAAGATATAGTTGGTCCCGACACTGTTCTGTATAAATGCGTCGGGCATCTTTATAGCTATTTCAGTCATTGCTTTCAGACCAGAGCAATGGCATGGCACAACAAATTTTGGTTTCAAACTCTCCAACTCCTCAACAGTTCTAGGAATTATCGGCTCAAACAAGCTACCTGATAGGTGCATCCCTCCAAGCAGGGAGTAGATTTTATCCTCACCCGTCAATTCTTTTGCATAATTTAGGGTGTTTATAATTCCTGCATGCCCGCAGCCCGTAATAATTACGAGTCCCTTGTCTTTGACTGTCAAAATAATAGCCTGATCGTCTTTGATCAACGGATCCGCTTCCATCTTTCCCTCTTTTGCTTCAGAATAATGGTTAGGAAAACCCTTTTCGAAACTATTGGTCCTAGGAATTTCTCCTGTAACAAGAACTCTATCGCCAATCCATAAGCTGGGAGAATGTTTTTCGATAATATCGTACCCTGCATTGGCCAAAAGAGATCTATCGGGGGCAGGGAGGTCTATTGTTCTACCATCCTGAAACTTTACTAATCTATTTCTAAAGGCATCCTCATGAAGAACGAGTGGAATTCTTTGTACTGTATTCATCTTTTTTCTTAGATTGAGCAAGCCACCTGCGTGGTCTACATGTCCGTGACTTGAAATCAAAGACTCACAATAAGACAAGTCAAACAGTAGGGCGTCTGCATTGTGAGAAGCAGCGAAAGGATCTAAACCCGAATCAAGTAATAGTCTATGCTTTACTCCATCTATGTGTAAGGTTAATGCTGCACAAAAACCATGCTCTGCTACAAGTGGTTGTTCATACCAATTCTTAGATAGGACCGGTCGGTGAGCAACTTTAGTATTTGGCAGAAGGAGATCGACGTTGTTATCAACCAAACACGTAACTTCCACCTTTTCAACTTCTTTCAAGTTCATTTTTCTTTTGTCCTAATGATAATGACAAGTATGCTTTCTACTAAGTATTTGGAAAAGTATGTATCTAAGGACACGCTGATCAGCAACTACTGTATGTATGCATTATCTAGACAAAAAGCCAAGAAAAAGAAATTATTTCTTGCAGATTATCCTGACAAATTCGGGTGTCTTCTAATTCGATATTAAAAGAAGAGGTTGGTTCATCTGCAGAGACTATTATTTTAGAAAATGAGGGTCAAGAGAAATTGGA
>JBKPNF010000183.1:0-1860 GCA_046732455.1 Thermoproteota archaeon
CCTAATGACGGCCCGATTCCTGACTTTAAGGCTGGTCAGTTTGTCACGCTTGGCTTCCATATCCCAAGCGAAGGCAAAATAGTCCGCAGGGCTTATTCTATCGCATCGCCTCCTGAGCAGAAGAAGCGTTTTGAGCTGTACATACGCTGGGTACGCAAGCCGGTACCTGGCAGGCTCACAACTGAGCTGTTCAACAAAAAGGAAGGCGACGAAATATTTTGGGTCAAGCCTACAGGCATTTTCACAATAAACGAGAAGCTTGCTGATGGACGGCCAGATGATCGAAGAATGATTCTAATCGGTGGGGGGACAGGCCTCGCTCCATTCCTATCCTACTCGCTTCACCTCAAGGCAATAGGAACTAAGCGCGAAATAGTAGTACTGCATGGTGCAAGTTATGTAGATGAGCTAGGCTATCGCGATCTCATGATAGCTCTAGAAGAGGAGAGCCTTGATAAAGGCCGTGACAAGTGGAACTTCCGCTACCGTGCAAGCATCAGCAGACCGCAGGAGTGGTTCAATAGATCCTGGAGCGGACAGAAGGGCAGAGTTGAGTCATTCCTCAGACCAAAGCCAGGCAAGGATCTCTCTCCGCTTGAAGAACTGGTGGGTGAAAAGGTGACACCAGAAAACACATCATTCTACATCTGCGGTTGGCAGGGAACGATAGATGGGGCGCTGGACTATTTGATCCCAAAGGGCTTTGTCACTGAACGCAATAAGAGAAAGGATGGAAGCTACGACATCAAGTTCGAGTCGTACGGCTAATCATTCTCTTTTTCATTTTTTAAAGCCTTATATTTTGGTCAAATGGGATTAGAATGATGAAGTTTGAATTTGAGGAATTTGCTACAGTAGAGGATGTTTTTCTGTACCTTGTTTCTGTTGCACCATACATGAAGCAGGTCATGCCCGTTAGTTCGTACAAGGGATACATCTTTTCTCTTGTGCCTTTGACTCCGCTTTCAGGAGATATCCTGATGATGATATATACTAAAGGAAAGCTGGACTCCGGCCTTGTAGAATTTGACATTTCAACAAAGAAATACCGGCCCGTGACGGCGGTCGAGCGCGCAGACAAAAATTACTTTGTAATCCTGACACCCAAAGTTGCAACTCTTGCAGAAGAAGCGATCAAGAATCTCTCATAATAATACTAGAGCCGTGATGGCATCGTAGCCGTCACAGACTGTTTGTTCGAGTATCGCTCGACTATGTCCTCTGGCACCTGTCCATTGAACAATTCCTTTGAGAGCCCTCGCAGATATCTCATAACGGCCCAAGTGCCAGATTTGATGAGCGCTGCCATGAAGACCTTCATTGCTGGGCCGTATGTCTTGTTCCTGATTATGATCGGTATAATGTCGTTTATTACGCGCAGATTGTGTTCCCAGCACCTCCAGAATAGGGTGAACTGCGCTTCGTTGAGGTTGCCAAAATGCATGGAGTTCTTTTCAGAAAAGTCTTGATAAAGTAAAGGTGCAACCAAGCCCCGCATGTTCATACGCCTAAAGTCGTCGATGAGGTCGATCGTGTATCGTGTCTCGTCTGGAGTCTCATCTGGCCATCCTATGATTAGTGTGAGCGCAGGGAACCAATTATTCTGATTGAGTATCTTGCAGCCTTCTCTTACGACTGCACCCCACTCCTCGGGTTGAAACGGCTTCGTCTTGACACCAAGGTGCTTTTTTACCATCCTAGGAGCAACTGTCTCGACCCCAAGGTTAGTTGCAAGCCATCTACCGCCTGCAACATTCATCTCGTTTATCTCGGACATCTTTTTTATAAGGTCGGGCGAAGACGCAACTGCAGAAAGCGTCATATGAGTTGTTCCAACAAAGCGTGCACCTGTAGATTTCA
>JBKPNF010000184.1:0-2910 GCA_046732455.1 Thermoproteota archaeon
ATAAAGTTGTTCACGGTAGAAGCATAAGATTCCAGCTCGCTTTTGATGCTGTCTGCCTTCATGTACGGCTACTAACCTCATGTGCTAGCATTCCTGTCAATATATATCTTGAGCTAGCAAGTGCAGCGATGTTTTTGGCCCCAACAAGGAACATGGTACTTTTAAGCTCTGCAAGAGTTGTATCAGCAAATGCAAACAGGCTTTCGCGCGACTGCGCCGCTGTTTGAAGGAATGGATATGCCATTGCGGCCATGCTGGCACCAAGCGTCACACACTTTGCAATTTCGAGCCCATTGCGCAGTCCGCCGGATGCAATGAGCGGCAATTTCACCGCGTGTCTAACCTCTATGAGGCTGGACGCTGTCGGGATACCCCAATCCCAGAACATCTCGCCAAGGTGCTTCTTGAGGTCATCTTTGAGTGACTCTGCCCGCAACTTTTCAACACCCGCCCAACTAGTGCCGCCGGCGCCGGCGATATTGATTGCGGAAACATTGGCCATCTCCAGTTTTATCGCAACCTCCTTTGAAATCCCTGCACCCACCTCCTTGACTATCAGAGGTACATCTACGGTCTTGACAAGCTCGGAAATCTGGGCAAGGACTCCCTTATAACGTGGCTCGCCTTCTGGCTGTACAAGCTCCTGCAGCGGGTTCAGATGCACCACCAGCGCATTTGCTCCAATCATTTTCACTATTCTTTTAGCTTCGTCTACCGTGAACCCCTTAGAAAGTTGTGCCCCACCGATGTTTGCTATTAAGAATGCGTTTGGGGCATTCTTTCTTGCTATTGAATAAGTGGCAGCTAGCTCTTCACTTTTGAGGCCGGCCCTCTGGCTTCCCAGTCCCATGCCAAAGCCATACTTTTCTGCGAGCTCACCCAGCCTGCCGTTGATAACAGTTGCCTCATCGGTGCCGCCAGTCATAGAATCGATTATAATTGGTGCCGAGAACCTTTTCCCAAGAAAAGTCATCGAAGTGTCAATATCATTATAGTCCAGCTCAGGCAGCGCGTTATGCACTAGCCTGACGTATTCCAAGTATGTCGAAGTAGTTTTGGCCTGTACGTTCTGCTGAAGCGGAATGTCTATCCCTTCCTTTTTGCGCTTCTTGATCACCTCAACATCAGAGGGTGCGTCAAAAGTGTCTGGCAACTACATCTTTCTCCCCTTTACCACTGTGCCGACCTTTAGCGTACCTTCTACTGCTTCTATAAGGCGTTCGGGCACAAGTCCGTTAATCATCACTACATCCATTCCGTGTGATGCAATCTTAAATGCTTCTGTAACCTTTCTTTTCATGCCACCCGTTGTGTCCATGCCTGATGCCTTGGAGAACTCAATCGATTTTCTCTTGCCTGTGACCTGTATCTCGCTTACAAGTTCTCTGCTAATACTGTCTTTATATATTCCGTCGACATTAGTTGCAAAAATGATCCTTAACGGTCGCAATACTCTTGCCATAATCGTCATGAGTGCATCACCAGATAGGATGGAATATTTGGTGCCCTCAACATGTACTACATCGCCAAACGTTACAGGTATTACCTTTGACTGGGCCATTGCATAGATGCGTTTTATCTTTGCTACAATAGGCTTATGGCCTGTCGTAAGAGCAGAAGGTAGCATGCCATATGGGTTAAGCCCCATACTTATCATGGAATTGACAATTATCTGGTTGAGTGCGATCATTGACTCATGCACTATGGAAACTCCATGGACGTCGTAGTTGGCCGACTTAGTATGCATGTCATATTTTACCGACCAGTAGTGACCAAACGATCCGCCGCCGTGCACAATTATGATAGGAGCGCCTAATTGCGTCAGAGCACGCGAAATACTATCTATCGCATCGATATTAGCTGTAAGTGGCCTTTCCTTAAAGGTGACAACAGAGCCACCGAGCTTGATAAGAGTAAGTCCCTGCAACAACAAAAAGCATACTTTTTGAAGTGAATTTAAGTTTTGACTTGATCTTCTACTCTTCCGTCCTACTAAATAATAATAATAATAATAATATCACTATTGCAGTCAGATACATCGGCAAAGCAGTGCAACTGCTTTGAGCTCCTCAAGCTCTGATAGTCACCTCCGACTACAAGTATATGATTGAAAAGACAAAAAGGATCACATCGAAAGCACGCTCATCTTCTTCTTAGAATCCACATATAAGAAAAGTGTAAGACGCTCAAGCCATTCACCGACCAAGCTGCTAATGAGCAACAGTATTTATTTGAGCAACGCAGGGCAGAGTCAGCTGTTGGCAGCAAAGGCTCAAAGAAAAGGTTACAGCAAGCTCGGTTCGCAACATTGATCTTTGCCCATTGCAGAACTCTTTTCTTCAATCTTTATAGCAGATATGTTGCATCGTTTTACAATGGCAAGCAGCGAAGGACCTAGGATATTGTGGGAACAGCTGAAGGGCAAAAAGGTAAAGACAAACGATGGTCATGATGTTGGCGAGATTAAAGAGGTGACACAAAACTATCTTCGTCTAGAAAGGGGAATCGTTAACAAAGACAAGTCGTGGATCCCAAAGTATCTAGCCGATGCATATGACGGCAAGGTTCTCTGGCTCGTGATCAGTAAGGACGATCTCGGAAAGGGGCATTCGTACACGACAGAGCCAGCTAGGGAGCAGTACGCACACGACTTTGAAGCATTCAAAGCGACACCTTACGGACAGAGGGCAGTCCAGCTTCCGGATTTTGAGCAGAACATACGTATGACCGAAGAAAGAAAGTCTAATACAGGCACAAGCTCCAGTGAGGAATATAAGAATATCCGAGACCTAGAATAGTGATGCATTTGGAATTAGACTGAGTAAGGTGGTCTAAACCATCTTACACTGGGGGATAGCTCTTTGTCATCTGACGCCCAGCTAGTCCAGACATCATCAGAGATATCATCAG
>JBKPNF010000185.1:0-13496 GCA_046732455.1 Thermoproteota archaeon
ATGCCTTGAGAAGAAGCTAAACCTTCGGGAAAGTTAGAAATGAATATAGCAGCAGCTATTAATACAATGTTGACAGTTCCTCCTCCTGCAACTATAGAAATTCCAAGTGCCATGTTTTCTGGAATGTTATCCATAAGAGCGTGTTCCAATGGTTAAATAATACTTTCTTGAAGTTAGCCTGATTTACAAAATGACAGAGCACGTCATGAAAAAACAATCTAGCTACTCCTATGATGTTTTAATTTTAGGTGCCGGCTCTGCGGGTCTTCGAGCTGCAATTGAAGCTCATGATGCTGGTGCGAATGTCCTCATAATTAGTAAAAGTAAAAGTGGTGATCCTCATACTACACTTGCAAGAGGTGGTATCAATGCAGCCCTTGGTACTATGGATCCAGAAGACAACTGGATTATACATGCAGCTGATACTCTAAGAGAAGGTGAATTTCTTGCTGACTATGAAAGGGTCGAAGTGCTTTGCAAAAATGCTCCTGATGCTGTAAGTGAATTGGTAAATTGGGGTGCTAAGTTTCATAGAGAGAGAGACGGTAGACTAACACAGCGGTTTTTTGGGGCTCACACATATAGAAGGACCGTATTTTACGAGGATTGGACTGGCCAGGAAATAATACGTGTATTGATGGAGCAGGTAAATCAGCGGAAAATCAAAATGATAGACAATGTTTACATCACGAAATTATTAATAAAATCAGCTGATGATGTAAATAGAGAAAGATCGTCAACAGCAATATCAAAACAGGAAGAACAAGTGGTAAAAGAAGAAGAAGAAGAAGAAATTAAAGGAGCATTTGGAGTAGATGTCGAAAATAAAGAATTTGTTACATTTGAATGCAAGTCTTTAATTCTTGCTGCTGGAGGATATACACGAGTATACGCAGTCAGTAGTTCTAGGATTTTTGAAAACTATGGAGAAGGTATAGCTCTGGCATATGAAGCAGGTGTAGATTTAGTAGATATGGAAATGGTGCAGTTTCATCCTACTGGAATGGTTTGGCCAGAGAAAGCAGTAGGTATTCTAGCTACAGAAGCAATACGTGGCGAAGGCGGTATTCTGTTAAATTCAAAAGGTGAGAGGTTTATGAAAAATTACGATCCTGAAAGAATGGAGCTAGGACCACGTGATGTAGTGGCTCGTGCTGCCTATAATGAAATAATCTCCGGAAGAGGTACAGAACATGGTGGAGTTTGGTTAGATGTAACACACCTACGAAAGGAAGTGATTCAAGAAAGGCTAACTACTATGTATGAACAATTCCAAAAACTTGATGGAATCGATATATCAAAAGAGAAAATGGAAGTTGGACCTACTGCACATTATTCTATGGGTGGAGTAGCAGTAGATATAAACTGCAAAACAAGAGTTAAGGGTTTATTTGCTGTTGGGGAAGTAATAAGTCAGATTCATGGCGCTAATCGTTTAGGCGGAAATAGCTTACTAGATACAGTGGTTTTTGGAAAAATTGCTGGTGGTGAAGCAGCAAAATTAGCAAAGCATGCAGGAAAGGGAAATACAAAGAAAACTAAAGAGGTACCCTCCCATCTAAAATCGAATGCTGATAATCCAAAAAAAAGATTTGATGTTGATGATGATGATGATGATGATAATTCAGGGATCTTTGTAGTTAAGGACCCAATTAGCTTTCGTAATGAAATACAAGAATTAATGAATCAGAATGCAGGAATAGTAAGAGAAGAGACAAGGCTTCAAAATGGATTGAAAAGAATTTTAGATTTAAAGAATGAGTTTTATTCTAATAAAGATAATACTAATATAAACCAATTCGAACTTCACGATAATAATAATTTTGAAAACGTTGTTTTAAGTTGGCAGGTAAAATCATCGCTTATTGTTTGTGAGGCCATAATAAGGAGTGCCTTGATGCGAGAAGAAAGCAGGGGAGCTCACTACAGATCGGACTTTCCAAAGATTGATGATCAAAGTTGGCAGGTCAATATCTATTGTAGGAAGGAAGGAAAAGGAATATCTGGAGCTGCAGCAAAAATGGTATTGCTTAAAGATAATGTTAAAGAAATCAAAGGACCGTTGGCAGATTTTCTTAAATCGCATATTAAAGCCGCACACCATCGTACATTCGAATAATAAGTTTTGTAGAATAAGACAATAATTGGTCAAGAAATGTATCTACACATACTATCAAAGAAATTAACTTTCTAAACCACTTCTTGTCAAAGGAAAAGAAGAAAAAGGAAAAAGCAACAGAAGACATTGCAGACAACACTGAAAGGTTGGTTTCTGAGATTGAAATGTTAACATAAAGGAGCATCATCCAAGGTTCTGGGTCTTTTGTCTTCAAATACTGTATCTGAGTACCCCTTTGAGCCGAGTGCGATAAATTGAATTAAAATTTTCAGCGAGTCTATCCATTTTTTAGTTAGTTCCAATTGTCTGGTAGCTGATTGTGTTCTTCCTTCAACACATTTGATGTAACCTGATCGCTCCAGCCCTTCGAGTCGCATAGAAAGAACTCGAGGTGTAAGTCCCAGGATTGAATCTAGTAACCTACTGAATCTATCTATTTTCCGAAAGCCTATGTCAAATATAATTAACGTTCGTCCACTTCCTGCCAAGAACCCTCAAGCTTTCCTTGATGGGATACTCTATGAATTTGATGCTTGGACTAAACATGCCCTTGGGCGCATTTCTAATGCTCATTTCTCTTCGTTCTTTTAAAACTGACTACTGCATACTATACTTTCATTCGTTCCAAATTTTTATTCTAATAAATTAAGTATAGTATTGGTGATTTTATGGAAGATACTAATGCAATAAGGGAGATTTTGAGCAAATACTATAGTCAACTATCAAAGGGAGACGGATGGCAGCAATTCTTGTCCGAAAACATATTGCTTACAGGAACCGTAGCAAAAGAAACTAGAGGCAAGGACGCTTATGTGAACAATACGTTCTTCAAGCTCTTCAGGGGCTTGACGGTAAAAAAGATGATAGTTGAACGCGATAGTGCATGTGCGTTGGTAAATTATGACCTAGTGTCGCCCAAAGGTAAAAGTTTCACATGTGATGTTTCAGAAATCTGGAGCATAAAAAGTGGGAAGCTAGACTCACTCGCTATTTATTTTGATACCGCAGCCTTCCGCAATTTCGTGTCTTAGCGACTGAGATGAAACTATGGAAGTTAGAGCCTTGCCAGAGTATCATGTACTATTCACGTTCACAAAATATGGTTCAATGGAAGAAGTAAAGGCGAAGGCTACTGAAGGACTAGCCGCACATTTCGCACGAATTAATGGACTACACAGGTCTGGTCCAGTGCCCATGGCTGGAGCTTTCCGTGAAGGAAATGCCGAAGAATTCGTTTCAACTATGGGTATTTTTCCCTCGCAGGAAGCAGCAGAGGAGTTTGCCAATGGAGCCCCATTCGTATTGAAAGGCAGCGTGCGCGAATAGTACATAAGGAAAATGGGCTAATATGTTCTGGGTTAGCCCATAACCAAGTTGAGCATTTAGCGATACAGTGGTTCAATCGCCAGAAAGCAGTTTGTCTAAGAAGTTAAAGGCAATCATCCTAATTCAACACTCCATTACCCTTTTCAACATTAATTGCTTTTCTCCCGAATTTTCACCAGTGTCCCAGACACAGTTATGTTGAATAGTGGATTGTTGTTGAATTGTCAGGTTCAGTTTGCTCAGGCTTTATCTTTGCATCTAATAATCTTACGACCTGTTTGTGGTCTACATCATAGAATGATGTTGCTGAGCCTATATGCTCTGCAAACTGAATCATTGCCTTTAAGTTTCCTTTCTGATAGTTTTAGGAGGTTCCATTATCTTTCATATGTTGGTAAAACTCCTTCAAAAGGTCAGAGTTCACCTCATTAGACATCTAAGGACTGCATCTAATAGGCATAGTTAGTTTCTCAAACCTCCTTATTCTTGTTCTTGAAAGACAGGAAGACTCAGGAACAAAGACATTTATTGTAACGCAGTTGTAGGTATTGGTCTAGGAGCAACGGTAATGGTATCTATTATTGCTATTACTTTTTGCAGCGCTTTGATGCATTGCGATTTCTATATCCACTATCTTTTCCTTACTCCTATATAAGAACCCCGCGTAATTAGTGGGTTCGGTGGGATGCAGCTGAAAATTCAGATGGGTCTGAACTCAGGCTATACCAGTAGTTTTTTCATTTCGTTTGTGATGGGACCGGTAGGCATGCATACATAATTGCATTAGCGCAATTTTTGCTGTTTTGCTTGCTTCTCCAAAGCCTCTCTTAGCATTGCCAAATGCCTTTGTCGATCTTGCTTTATGGTTTTCCACATCTTTTCAAGTTCAGGATGATTGTCTTTGCGGGCATCTTCAATATACGTATCGATGGCAGAATACAGAAACTTAGCCTCCTTGCCAAGTGCTCTCAGGATGTTGTAGCTGGAGTTCTCTAGTTTGGTAGTTTGGTCTTTTGTTGATGATCCTTGCGAAGACATAATGTAAAAGGCACAAGAAAGGGTAAAAAGGTTGTATACTATTTTTCAGGGAAGACTAATTAACTTTTCAATGAGTGATTTTTCGTGAGCATAGAGATACGTGTTCAGAGGCGGTGGAATCCAGGACAGATTTGACTCCTTGGTGCCACCTAGTCACATAGCCAAAATACAATAGTCCTTGCTGATGATGCATATACTCGATATAATATGAGGTTAATGAACTAAATGTAGCATCTTAGGAAGCTGAGAGTCCGAAGGGAAAAATGGAATTATCATTGACATTGTTCTATTCAATATGAAGTTTTTTGATTCTCCATAGATGGAGTTGATACATATGCATAGTCCAGTCGATGAAAAAACTTCCTTAAAATGCAATATCATGCTCACAGTCAATGAAATTGTGATTCTCTTTTATCAAGAGCCAAATAGCAAGCAGATATGCACTCTGAGATGAAAACCTCCTAGGAGAATGTAATTTCTTTTAGTAGGAGAGCGAGAATTATTCATGCTGGTGAACTTTAGATAAATTATTAAATACTAATGAATGGTTGATCTTTGCAAAAAAATTTTTACTATCGCTATTGATACTACTATCCTCGTTTTTATATTAATAGGGCTGATATCATATGGAGCGCAGGAGCACCGTCGATTTATAGCTGAAGCAGCAGAAGGTGTTTGCACAGAATACAACCAAACAGAGAATACAATTAACATCAACTGCAACTCCACCTTTCAAGATATTGCCCAAAGCGCAAATGACCAGATGATAATTGAGAACCTTGGCAATGGAGAATATGTCCTCAATGCCACCTTAAAAGTAGCTGATGGTGTCACCTTTGAAATGAATTCTTCAAATCCAGGTGATAACAATTTACAATACCTAAAGATTGCAGGTCAAAACGGGATAATAGTTGATGGAAAAATACTGATAGAGGGTATAAAAATAACATCCTGGAATATTTCCTCTAATAATACAATCTCACAGGATATGAACGGCAGCACTCGCCGAGGGTATATTCAATTCGCTGCAAGCGAGGGTTCTCAAATAATAAATTCGGAATTTGGATATCTAGGAGATGTTGAACCGGGGCTAAGAGGTTTTGACCTTCTTGGTGAGGGAGATGGAGAACCATCACATGATATGGTGATTAGAGGTAACAAGTTTCATGATATGTGGATGGGATTTTATTCTAATGGAGCGTACAACATTGTGATTGATGGCAACGAATATTACAACAATATCAAATACACTGTAGACCCTCATAGTATAACGCATGATATGAATATTACAAATAACTACATTCATCATAACCGAATAGGTATAATCTGTTCACTTGATTGCTATAATATTCTTATTGAGGGAAACGAGGTATATCATAATACAGAGGATGGAATATTCTTTTCAAGAAACATGCATGATTCCATTGCAAGAAACAATCATGTCTATAATTCGACAACTGGAATAATGGTATCAGAATCACCAAATAATCAGATCTATAACAATACAGTTGAAGAAACAACTTCTCAAGGAATAAACTTGTTTAACCCCGTCCTGCCAGACGATGGCGTGACGGAGAACAATTTGGTCTATAATAATACTATAATCAAAGCTGAAAGGGGTATTGTAGCAACAAGAAGCGATGATAATATTGTGCAGGATACAACATTTTTGGATATTAAATCAAGCGAATACCGCCTATTAGGAGACTCAACCATAAGAATAACAGGACAAGATTTTGGAAGTGCTACGATATCACACGAGAGTTCGGGAACGGCGATCAGTCAGTAGTTTTGTAGTATTCTGCTTTAATAATCTCTGGGATTCTACTCTATGTGTCACGAGGCGCCTCTTCGGCGGAATCCGAGATAGATTTGACGTAATAAGGCCATCCGGCAAAATAGCCAACATCAACGAGCTCGCAAGATTGGTTCCCTGAATATATAGGTTCAAACAAGTTATAATATAAAGGAGAACGTTACTACAATAGAACAAAAATTTGAACTAGTCGTCCCTCTTCGCCTGTTTACTCGGATTGTCTTTCTATTGTGGTCGGGAGAGACCCTTCTCTCTCCCTCTGCCAAAGAATTCTCTACAGAACTGGCAGATATTGTAGATAAGATCTGTGGACTCTTTGTTGTAGTAGTAAGTGTTTTTGGTTTCACACAGAATTTTTGACCTACCCACTAGGATATCTATCGACCATACTCTAATTTTAAAGACCGCATTTAGGCGCAAGCTCCTGCTTACTAAATGATCTTACAGTAACAAAGGCCTTAAAATTATTTGATTTGGAACTCCAATATCTCTGTAAACTTATCTGGATATCCCTGACAATCTTCTGCATCTAAAAACAGTCGGGACACATCCTAAACAATAACAATAACTATATGAGACATTGCTGCTACCGATGCCGCCACCCTGACATAGAACACTCTTCGATATGAAAATGATATACTCTTTCTTGATCTAACCACGCAGAGCGATTTATAACATAACAGCAACAGCATATGAAAGCATGGCAGTGTCAGGTTCGAAAGTCGAAAATTGTCTAAGTTGCGGTAAAAGAATTGAACATGTAATGGGTTCATGTCGTAATTGTGGAACTGAACGACCACCTATGTCTAAAGGTATTCCTGCTCCAAACTTACCGTTTGAATAATAATCTGACTGTATGGGTGCCACGAGATCTTGATGATCATCATCCTCTGATCCATAGTTTGTCATCTTTTCTAGTTTGTCTAAGTTAACCTCTAACGTAGTCGTTAAATGACACATACACTTCGTGGCTTCAAAGAGTCTATATAATATAATACTTATTAGAGAATAGTCCATAAGTTCCATTTCAAATTTAGAACGTATGCCCTGTTACTGTCTGACCATGGATAAAATTTTATACGGTAGAGTTGGTTTCTGACCGCACCTTTGGATATTTTCATAATTCCTAGTCTATATGTTGATACATGGGGTCGTCTTCTTTATGCTGTCGGGACAGGATAGAATGACAAATTTTTCATAAACTTTTTTAGGGATATACTAGAATAACTATCTCGCTTTTTACCAGAACAAAGAATGAGACCCCTTTTATTGACATTTGTCGTGCTACCTTCTGTGAGGCTGCGCGCACAATCGACTATAGATGCATTAATTTTGACAGCTGCACTCAACAATGAGTTTGGCATTACAAAAGCGCGATTAGCTCATGAGTTAGTATTGACATATAGTAAAGTAAACAAACATTGCGAGAAATTAGTCCAAAAGCGCCTGCTAGAATATAACCGAGTAACAAGAACATATCAAGCAACTCCTCTTGGAAAAGAGATGGTCAAACTTACAGAACAACTGGCTGTCCATTATACTCCGGTAAATAGCATGCTTTCCAAATACAAGTCGCGCCTTGAAGAAGGCAGGATAAAGGCTGCAGATCGTGCGCGGAGAATCCTGAAAGAAACATGTGCCAATAGTAAGTCAAGTGTTAGCCTCTTTGCTGCAAGCCCTCTTCTTCTTTTAGAGCATGCAATTATGCATGTAGATGATTGTTTATTGCAAGCTATATCTTGTTGAATATGGTACAATCCGGGGACAATGAAATATGCATGTTGCTTCATGTTAAGATGAAAGCTGCTGAAAACCTCATTACGATCTGCTATTTTGCACGTAACAGGTCAAGACAGGTAGTGTAGGGTAGAGAAATGTAATAGAATAACAACATATAGTGTTTCGGGAACCGTGAGACATTACAATGATAAATTCCATTAATAACTTCGGAAGACGACAATTAGATTATCTGTTGTCATCGTCTGCTAGTTGCTTGCTCCTGTATATCACGGGAGTACACCAACAATAGCAAGTAGATGGCAATAGATAGAAAATCCAATAGCCCCCAAGCCCTAAAGCCGCTGTCTCTAGTGCCACATAATACTGCGGCAAGTAGGGCCTTTGCTTTCATTCCCTACTCTGTATAAACTACTTATACATTGAATTTCAGTTATCAAATGCACTCTGTTTGGATCCTCTGTATGCATCTCACCTGCTACAAATCCCGGGCTCATTGTGCTGCCATATGTAGGATAGAATTTTTGGGTGGAGAGGGTGGTACCTCTTGCATCACTACAACAGCTTTTTGATTGTTCACTATTAACTCTGTCGTTTGTGGTCGATCAGTAACCCCATCCGCGAATTTTTCTTAATTGTTCCTTGCCATCACTCTTAATATCCCGATTGCCGCTATCATCACATTCGCTAACAACGTCAGTCAATTTTCTTCTTACTAATGATATATCTGTCCCAGCCAAGTTCTATTTTCTTCTCAGCTCGGCAATTTCTTTTTTCTATCAAATGACCGAATAGAGAATATACTCGAAGAAATAACTACTTAATAATCACATCCTCTACCTCCCTGCGCGGAGTAGGCTTTACTTCCTTGCCATATCCCATACTCATAAGTAGTTGTGGAAAACCACTATCCCTTCCTAAAGTTTGAAGTACATTGGGCTGCAGCTCCACAATGTTGTTCCCTAACATGTAGCAAAAAGTCTTAAAATATACTTTTACGGAGGTGGTCTATGAAGCTTATTTCTGCAACTTTGACTGTATTTTTGATTGCCCTTTTTGCATTGGGGTTGACAACATCGTATTTTTTACCAACTTTTAGCTTCGGGTCTGCATTTGGACAAACAGAAACACTGGCGAAGGACGGAAATAACAAAAATGGCAATACTCTTGGCAATAATAATACTGTAAGTTACAGCTACAACCTCTACAACAGTTCAAATAATCAGAAATCGATAATTAGGCTCCATAACAGTTCAATCAACTATTACGAAAATAACACTAAGGGGTACCTCGTCTACCCCGAGCTAGCAAACAATACACAACAGCAGCTACCTGCAATAATTATGGTTCATGAATGGTGGGGGCTAAATGAACATATCAAAAACCAAGCTAACATTTTAGCCAAAGAAGGATATGTTGTACTTGCAGTTGACCTATACCAAGGTGAGGTTGCAACAACTGCTAATCGCGCGATGGAACTTTCATCTTCTGTTAGAAATAATCCAGCTTCTGCAATTGATAACTTGCGGTCGGCAGTAAGTTATGTCAAATCACTTAAAATGGTAGATGGCAATAGAATAGCTCCTCTGGGATGGTGCTTTGGCGGAGATTGGGCTCTGCAACTTGCAATAAATAGCTCAGACAATCCATTTGCGGCTACTGTAATTTATTATGGACGCCCTGTAACTGATACTGCTTCCCTTTCTAACATTCATTGGCCAATACTAGGTATATTCGGAGATCAGGACCAAGCAATTCGAGTTGAATCGGTAAAGCAATTTACGTCCGCATTAAATGCATCAGGTGTTACGAATGAGATTTATCTGTATAAAGGCGTAGGACATGCATTTGCGAATCCATCAGGCGACAATTATGCTCCAAAAGAGACTGCTGATGCATGGCAAAAGACGATAGCATTCCTCAAACAGTATCTTTAGGAATTGTTTAGGAGGAAGCTTCGTTTTCTTTATCTGGTATTCGTTTGTAGGTGATTATCGCACTATTGCGGCGAGGTCATTGATGATTGATACCTCTTCAGGTTCGTATTAGCAGCAGACGACTACGGAGCAGGAATAACTATCTGACTTCTAGTAAGCGAATATCTTCCAGGTTACCGGTAACGATTCGTCGGCTCTGCTGAGAGGATATGATGAAGAGGAGGATATAGAAGAAGTAAGAAGAATGAAGGATATTTAGCATCATATTGAGTATTAAATACTGATGGGAGTGCAGCTAACATCTTTTAATTCTCCTTCTTCAGCAAAATTAAGGACACAAATATCGGCACCAGTAGGAAGTCTTTCAGACTCAATAAATAAGCAAAAAAAACGTTCTTCTTCTTTATCTTCTACATGACTGGTATTCCTATAGGCGCTGTAACATTAGCGTCGTCAAGGTCGGCAGTATCATCTCCGAACTCACCGACATTAACTTCGTCTACATCATGCTCTTGGTTTGGGTCTATAGTTGCAGTGACCGTTGCGTGTTGGTTAGACTGGTCTTTATCGTCGCCATGATCATTCTCCCGCTTCCCTTCATCACTGACGCTGTCATCTACAACAGTAGACACAATGACGCCTGCAAGGTCATCTTTTCTCGCGTCATGAGGTCCCCCTCCTCTTCTTGTTGTGCGTTACTAATGTACTAATGATAAAGCCGCTCCTGCTGCAGCGATGATAACAATAGCACATATCAGAAGAGTAACCAGCACTAGGATCACGGGCATGTATATGCTCTCATCTCTCTTCAAGTTACCGAAGCAACGCCCTTTGCTTGCATTAACTCCAATAAGACTTACGCCACTTCGAATGAACTGATCATTTTTTCTATGATCGGCAAATATGTAGAATACCTGGTCTCTTCTGAAGAATATGAAATAGCATAAACTTTATCCTCTTTTATCGCAATAATTTGCATGAACTGTAAACCCTCTTGCGTACGACTGCCCACAAGCTTATACGCTGGAATAGCATTATTAGTTAAATTAGTCGAAGATAACTCATTAAGTTCAAAGTCTGGGAATGATTCTAGATAAGAAGTAAGAGCTGCACTCGTGTAATTACTCAAGGCTGTATTATTGGGGATGGTATTAATTTCAAAAAGAACGTTTTCACGAAAATTATCGGTATCGTTTTCCGGTGGAGAGTTAAATCTTAGGGATAACGAAGAATTTGAAATGCTTTGAATTTGTATCTCCCATCCCTCAGGATACTGTGTTCTAATTCCATAAACAGGACTTTCGTATACTAGAATGCTACCGTTCGAAAGAGATTGAACTGTACTCTTTGTTGTACTGGCATCGTTACCATTTGTTCCTAATTCTAGGCGTCCTCTTAGAATCTCGTTTTGGATTTCTTCAGGTGATATTTGCTGCTGTGCTATTACCTGTTGACCATTGATAGTGTTGCTAATTAATACAGAGAAAATTATACCGAAGAGGAGCGGTGTGATGACGATTTCGTTACTTTTAATCAGTTTCATTGATATAGAACAATAAAGGGTTTCTTTTATACTTATTTGAATAGGAGAACATTTTTTATTGGTTTTAACAACTTTGAACCGATTGTTTACAGTACCAGCAGTAATTTCCCCTCTCTATCTTGAGCCTGTCTTGTGAGAGGAGAAAGTTAATCTTCTTTTCTGCAGCTGGAAGGTTGTCTTTGGCAAATTGCACCGAATCCAGGTGATAGTTTTACTCTCTTCAAAAATGCATGCGGCTTTCTTTCATATGTTCGCTGGTTGCTGGACTTTCTTATTGCGGCGGAGAACAATTCAAAGCTCTCTCGTTTTAAGCAAAGATCCATCTATTTTTGCAGGTTTTAAAATATCTCTCTTTTCATAGCGAGGAATGCCGAATACAGCAATAAAATTTTCGGATTCGGCTCAAAATTCATGCGGGTTCGGTGGAATCTAGAACAATAACGGTTGTTTAGATGGATTCTACTCTGATTCTGAATCGAACCTCTTATCTTTAAGGTATTGCATTCTGCAGGGTCATGGATTATAGACCAAACCGACAGGGACTACCGGAATAGCGGATACGCAGATAGTTATAACCAGCCTAGCACCAAAACAGGGAAAATCACAGGAGTCCGTTTCTGCTGTCTTCCTTTGCTCTTCTTCTCACATCTATTCAGCTACTACTCAACTATTACTTTCGACAAGAAAAGGATATATGACATTTGGCAAATGATGATGTCGCCAGAGAACCTGCGAGAAAAAAGGCTTCTTCTACTAACAAAAAGGAATCGGTCTAGTATCTCCACTCCCACATTTTCCAGTGATAATTCTGATTCTGGTCTACCTCGTATTCCTCAACGGTACAAACATCGAATAGACGTCCGGAGTTCGGAGATGCAACAGTCTGAAAGGCACATACAACAGCATACTTCCAGCCGCCGCCCTGGCCTATTGGCCTGCTAACCCCAGAACCCTTCCATACTGCCGAACCATCATCCGACATAATTGCTTGTTGTCCCTCGCCATAGGCAGTCCCATTTGGCCTCATGACTGTCCAGTATGTTGCCGCGTCCGATATTTCAATTCCAAGTAACCTGCCGTTCCCTGTTGCGACAGTTCCATTTTACCATTAGGAAGCACCTTATGGTTGTAATCTTGCCATGCCCTTCTCCCAGTATTTCACCTAATGCCATTTTGAATTAAGGCGTCATCGCGGGTAAAGTAATTAAGAATCATTATGCTAGAGTGAGTAGCGGTACTCACCAATTTACATTAAGGTCAACATATGTATCATGGAATACAGGAGAAGATCAATTCACTTGGACCGTCAACAATCCATCGGCAGCAACAGCACCAGGAAGATAATAAGAAGAGCTCTTTAGGCATCTTGTCTTCTTTTGCTTTTGATTGTCAAACGCGATACACCCTTGAGCATTTTCTCTGGAACGTCCTCTCTTACCTGTCGCTTTTCTATTCTTCTTTTGCTTTAGCGAAAATTGGCTTAAGATTGATGGTTTTTAGACACATCGGGCGGAACCGCCAACACCCTAAATTTGAGTACGAGCATGACTTTGGGACAACCTGACAAAACCAAGAATAAACGTACCAGATGTGGCGATCGATGCTGATCACATTCCGCAGTAGACTGCCCTTCGTCTAGTTCGAAGCTTCTAGCGCCTTCATCTTATTAAAAAAAGACGAAGAAGCGGCACAAGCTAGGAGCCAGCATAGGGAGGGTGGACTTCTCGCAATGAGTTATACTCACATCGACAACATCCATAAATTAATAGAGATGAGGTTAATAAGAGAAGATAAAGAGAGAGTTTATTCTAGTATATTTTTTCAACTCGGGTTGACATAATCAACTGACCTCATGAAAACTAGTGCAATAAAAGAAGATGTCGGCTATTATTGTCATAATTATTATTAATTATGCTGTTGAACAAAGAGAATATGCCCAAAATTCCTAGTGCATACAGACCTAACAGTACCATCTGATTG
>JBKPNF010000186.1:0-2510 GCA_046732455.1 Thermoproteota archaeon
TGGGTCAATGGTGCCGTCCCTTCTTGGAGGAGATATCGCCACAATCCTTTTCACGCTAGCGACCTTAGCAGGTACCGCGCACATGACGACTGTGCTTGGATATCGTGCACTGCCTCCTGGAATATAACACCCAACGCTTCCAACCGGCTTGGCCATGCGATCTATCCTAACACCATCATATGACACTACTATTCCTTTTAGCCGCTTAAGGATAGCCAGCTCACTCTTGACAAGCCTTTGTTTCATCAGCTTAATTGCCATAATCTGATCCTTTGTGACCTGCGCATAAGCTTGCTTCATCTCTTGTTCGCTAATTCGTAGCGAGTCAAGCCTTGCGCCGTCAAACTTTGACGTATAATTGAGAACTGCATTGTCGCCATGCTCTGCGACACCCCTCATTATTGCCTTTGCGTCTTCCAAGAGCGAGTCTTGGATTGTAGTTGCCTTGCGAAGCTGCGCAGCTTCTCTAGCAGGGTCGGCGACGCGGATTATCTTCATCAGGAATATCCGTCCAAGTTTATTTCGTCAAGTTGCAGTATTTGCCTTGGCTCTAATACAACTAGGCCCTGCGCCAACTTTCTCAGCTTTGGCACTATCATGATAAATTCATTCTTGTCGATCACCGTGTTGACTCCGTACCATCCTTCCTCAGAAAGCGGGCTGACAGTGGGTCTTTTAAGAGCAGGTAGTTCCTTTAGCAGTCTTTCCAACTTCTCCTTCCGGACATTGACAAATATGTGGAGCTTTTTCCGCCCTTCTACGACACCCCTTAGAAGCGCTATCATATCGGCTATTTTTTCGCGCTTGGCCGGATCCTTGAGGGACTTTTTGTTTGCCATTAACACTGCGGTAGATTCGGCTACAGTATCTATTATTTTGAGTTTATTCTGAGCAAGTGTGGTGCCAGTTTCAGTGATATCGAAAATGGCGTCTACATCTTCTGGGGGCTTGGCCTCTGTAGCGCCAAATGAGAGAAATATCTCTACCTTTTTGTTTTCACCTATCCTCATCCACGGTGTTATTATCATAGGGTCGGCGTTGCCATAATAGTTCTTGTACACGGTGTCTGCCTTGATGTAAGCAGAAGTCGTGGTGAGGTACTCTGAGGATATTCTCAATGTCTTGTTGTTTTTGGCAAAGTCGCCTATCATGTCGCTTAGATTATTGAATGGAAAACTGGTAGGGGCTGCGATCACCTGTTTGACGCGTCCAATCTCAAGGTCTAGTAGCACTTCAACGTCTGCCTTTGCCTCAAGTATCCAGTCCCTGCCGGTGATGCCCACATCATAGAAGCCTTCCTGAACATATGTGGGGATCTCTTGCGGCCTCAGGATCTTGACATCAATATCAGGGTCACCCAATTTAACTCGATAAGTGCGCCCCCTGCCACTCACATGCTGCCATGCCTGCTCTAGCAGATTGAAAGTGACCTCCTCAATGCTCCCTTTGGGGATCGCAAATTTTATAGTTGGCACCATATGATGTGACAGTTTCAGAAAGGTGCTTTTACTGGATATATATCTACTTACTGAATTTCCTTGTGTGCAGCCTCATATGACCGGCTTGAATACCCTCTGAGGATAGCGCCCTTATTGCAGCCAGATTCTGCGCAAGGCCGACAGCAGCCATTACCATTGCTAGTTCCTTTGCGCTATTGACCTTCAGAATTTGAAGCGCAAACTTGGCAGTAGGATGGACATTGACTATCCCTCCAACGATGCCTACTGCCAATGGTAACTCGATTCCACCAGCCAAGTCGCCTTCCTTTGTCCTTCGCCAGCTAGTCAGCGACCGATAAGTTCCACCCCTTGCGGCGTAGGCATGCGCGCCAGCCTCAATTGCCCGAAAGTCCTGGCCGGTGGCAAGTGCAATTGCATCAATACCATTCATGATACCCTTGTTGTGAGTAACTGCACGGTAAGCGTCAGAATAAGCAAGTGCATAAGCATAGAGTATCCGCCTGACAATTTGACTGCCGCCAAGATGTTCCTTGTCAAAGATGGCGCTGCACCTGACAATCCTTTGGGTAGCATAATTGGATAATATCTTTAACACAACTTCGCCGCCAGTAATTTCCGCCACATGCGGCGCTATTGCTTCGCACATCGTATTTATCGCATTTGCACCCATGGCGTCCTTGGTGTCGATGACCAGCTCTACCACCAGCATATTGCCCATATTGTTTGGGCTTTTATCGCGAAGCTGTCGCACCTGCAAGTCCACTGCAGTCACAGATCTGCTATTTGAATTAGCAGTGACAAGTAGTTGCTTTTTGTTTCTCAATATCTTCGTCTTGGCATGCTTGACGTTGCCAAGCCCTACAATTTGCACCTGACCTATCATGAGAGAATCATCAGCCTCAGCGATAAACCCACCCTTGACCTTTGCTATTTTTGCAGCCTTGCTAACTGCAGCAATAACTGATGGCTCTTCTATGGCCATTGGGATCACAAATTCTCTGCCGTTTATGACAAAATTGGTGGCGATACCCATTGGAATAGACATTATGC
>JBKPNF010000187.1:0-2231 GCA_046732455.1 Thermoproteota archaeon
AGTATTCTTGCAATGACGACATGGGCTTCAAGCTTGAAGTTACTGATAGAGTATGTAGGACCTAGGGACTTTGTGACATTATCTGAAAAGTGACCCTTTGCAAAGCCGCCTACCACAAGGACGGAACGGTCTACGTCTTGAGCATTTTGAGCCACTTTTTGCGCTTTGCTTTGGACGCCAGCAGTTGATAGCCCAATAACCCTATCCGGCTTGATCATATCAACTAGATCTGTAAATGTCCCATCTGATAACTTCATTAGAATATTCTCATCATTGCTTTTGATTGCACTGTCTTTGAACAAGCTCACCATCAACCCTTCAAAACGAAAGTATGACTTGGGTATACGCAGATTGTCTGCAATGGAGATTATCTTGTCATTTATTGTATGGACATAGACCTTAAGCATCATATTCATAAAAAGTGGTGTCGATAGAGCTTCCATTAGAGCAAAATGGACGATATCCGGCCTGCCCCGCTTCCAGCTATCTGGAAGCCGCTTCATTGCGGCATGATGATAGCTCCTATCGAGCAGAATTTCTGATGATTTTTGCTGCAGTCTGTGAGAATGATTCCTTATCGCAGGGTGGTGGGCAATCTCATCTGGGATCGTCTCGAGCGCAGCCTCAGCAATGATAAGTGTTATCGTACTAATTGGTGCCGGCTGCATCCTATATTAAGGAGCAGCGCCAGCATGTTTCGTAAGTATTTCCGCCCTTCTGGCATATACCAGTTTTTGAATTTCTTTTGTAGATAGTTCAAGCTCCATGTCTGCTTCACTTCTATCTTGGGTGGTGACTAAAATTTCGCCCGGCCCAAATTTCGCCCGGCCGATCTCTATTGGTACTGTCATATGAAGGATCTCGGCAAGAAAATCAAATATGGCAGGGTATGTTGCATTATTTTGATATATGTAAGTAGTCGTCCCATCGCTAGATAACGTATCTTTTTCAAGTGGAAGAAAAAAGGAATCTGATGATATTGAATCGATGATCCTGATGGCCAAGCGTGCAAGCTCCACCTGATCACTTTCGTTGGCATTATCTTGTTGTTGTTGCTGCTGTGGTTGTTGTTTGAGTTGTGTATATTTTTTAGCCAGCTCCTCTAGTTCATCAAGCTTTGCCAATAAAAATAATAGTTTTTTAAATTAATTAACAGTTACCAAGGCTTATCAACTAGATACACACAGACATGCTTGCTGCTATAAAGCATTGAATAAGAAGAAGCAGAAAGTTAAGCAAATAGCAAGAGAGCGTATAGACGTACTTGTAGAATATGCCTTGCATGAAAAGGATAGTCATCTTGCCGAGAAACAGGCTCGCCAAGCCAAAAAGATAGCAATGCACCAGCGTATACGCCTGCCATATGAGATAAGGCAACTTTACTGCAAAAGGTGCAAGGCCTTTGTAGTGCCAGGTCGGAACGCTCGGGTTAGGATCGGCAGGACAAAAACTAGGGCTGTGAGGATTACCTGCCTAAAGTGTGGCCATACCTATCGCAAAATCTTGGTATGGAATAAGGATTTATAGGGGCTAAGGAAATTTCCGAACTACTATATGGCCAAGGTTTATGATGTTCCTGCTGACAAGCTGATAGCCAAACTGGCCGATCAACTGAAAAAGGACAAAAAGATGGATCCCCCGACTTGGTCGCAATTTGTCAAGACAGGTTCGCATGTACAAAGGATTCCCCAAAATAAAGACTGGTGGTACGTCAGGTGCGCTTCTCTGCTGAGAAAGATCTACCTTCATGGTCCTCTCGGAGTTGCAGACTTGAAAGTTGCCTACGGTGGCAGAAAAAAGATTGGATACAACCTTGCCCACCACAAAGATTCTAGTGGGGCCATCATTCGCAATGCACTTCATCAGCTGGAAGCATCGGGCTACATTGTCAAGGTACAACACAAAGGCAGAATAATTTCAAGCGAAGGTATGAAAAAGATGGATAGATTAGCTACTGAAATCCATAAAGAGCTTGTCAAGACTATCCCGCAGCTTCAACGCTACGCATAAGAGTATGTCCGTCCCACAACCCTCGCAACCAAATGATGAGGAAATAAGAAGGCGGGAAGCCGAGGCTGCGGCCATGCGCCAGCGGGTTTTGCAGGTGGTTCTCGACCCTCAGGCCCGTCAGCGGCTGATGAATATAAGGCTTGTCAAACCAGATCTCGCACTTACTGTTGAAAATTACCTTATTAGTGCGGCATCTTCCGGCAGGATCAATCGTCCGCTAA
>JBKPNF010000188.1:0-9343 GCA_046732455.1 Thermoproteota archaeon
TTCTATATGTTGGAAGGTCTGGATAAACTAGCATATTGTGGTCGTGGAAGTTTGAATGACGTATTCCTTGAACAAGAGAAGAAGATGACGGAGAAGACATACTCATATGATTCCTACTGCTTGCATGGTTTTTCATGATTATTAATAATATCATATGAATCTTCAGGGAGGTTTTAGCAATAACTTTTGGCTTTGGGTGGACTTACTAGGTCAAATTTGTCTCCCATCCCACCGAACCCGCTTCGATAACTCAATTGATATGGGCATCAAAAATGAGCATATCCGACCTGAAGAAGGACACTTTCTACTCGCTATCTTCTAAAGGTGATGTTCTCCAAACCCCCGGCTGGAATTTTTCGTGTATGTACTTCCACATTCCTGGATCTAACTCCATTTGGACGAAGTTTTTCCTGAACGAAGGATGCATGCCAAAATAGATTGCATGGCTAATCACTACTTGATTGGGTCGTGCAAGTGTAGATAGCTTTGCTGCCATACTTATGCCGTACCCTAAAATATCAAGGTGTGACTTGTTTCCGAGTATGTATTGGATGACAGAATGATCGCCAGTCTCTATGCCTATCTTTGCTTGTAACCCATTATAACCATACTCTCTAAATATAGAGTTTATACCACCCTCTAGTACCTGTATCATCGCATGCGAACAATTGATCGCCGTATTACATCTGCCATTGTAGTTAGCATCCGCTGGAAAGTATGCTATTATCGCATCGCCAACGTATTTTAGGACATAACCGTTGAATCGTGATACGGTAAATGACATTTCTTGTGTGAATGTCTGCACCATCAATGCTAGCTGTGCCACTGGAAGAGACCTCGTCATCATCGTAGAGCCCACCAGATCCACATAAAGCACAATTAGCTTGAGTTTTGAGTTGGGGTGTTCTCGTAATATTTCGTCAGAACTCTCTGCTGAAAAAAATGTTCCTGTCTTTATCGTCCTCCGAACTCTTTCTTGGGTTTCACCGATAATGGTTCCGATGTCGACTGTTTGAGGAGAGGAGGTTATGTCGTGGCGCAAAGTATTTGTCATTTCGCTAAGGCTGTCGCCGCCTATAGGATTTTGCCTTTGGTATTCATGATTATTACCAGTATTATTTTGCAAAGGTTTTACCACCTAGGTTTCTTTCGCAATTTGGATGGGAAGCAGCTTCATTCTGTTTTTCCATATCCTCGCCTTCATCATTTTTCAATTGGGTTGCCAATGACATTTCCCCATTCCATCCATGAGCCATCGTAGCTCTTTGCATTAGCATAGCCAAGCAAATACTTGAGCACAAACCACATCTGTGATGACCTTTCTCCAATCCTACAATACGTTATTACCTCCTTATCCGAGGTGATACCTGTTGACTCGAAGAGTTTTTTTAGTTCGTCGGCAGACTTGAATGTACCATCTCTATTTAGTGTTCTGTCCCATGGTATATTCACGGCTCCGGGTATGTGACCGCCACGCATTGCTCGTTCCGTAGGATATTCTGGTGGAGCAGGAATCTCTCCAGTATACTCTTTTGGACTTCTGACGTCTACAAGAATTTTGTCATGGGAGTTAAGCACCTCTCTTACATTTGGCATTAAAACTCTGATACTATTATCCGCTTCAGATGCCTTGAAATTTCCTCTTGAGTAGTTTGGAATCTCAGTCGTAATGGGCAATCCCTCCTCTAGCCATTTCCTTCTTCCCCCATTAATCAGTCGAACATCTTGAAAGCCGTAATATTTGAAAACCCAGAAGGCAAATGTTGCAAACAAATTTCCAAAATCGCTATAAAGAATCAATGTAGTATCATTGTTAACTCCAATTCTTTGCAGGAATTCCTCACACGCCTCCTTAGAGACTATATTCTTACTCAGAGGATCACTGATGTCGCTAGCCCAGTCTATAAGAACTGCGCCTGGTATATGGGCAATCACGTAGTTTGAATTTGGATCATAATTAACCTCGGCAATTCGGACTTTTGAATCATTGAAGTGTTCCATAACCCATTGTGTATCGACTAGAACTTCAGGATGTGCATATTCCATAAACAATACTCTCACTGCTAGCCATTTTATCTATGACTATCCCTCTTCAGTTCTTAAATCCTTTCGAAATTATACATATGCAATTACTGATAGTTAGACTGCTTCTCGTACAGCAGCTGTTAGGGAGCGTACTCAAGTATAGATCATAGAAGCAAATGACATAGGCATGTTCTTTTTATCAATTATCTACTGATCATGCTTTTTGCCAATGTTTTTCTCCACGTAAAAATATTAAGGATCGCCAGCCAAGCAGCCCAATCAAGCGTCAAGACAAGTCCAAAAACTCCTAAAGCAGTCGAAAATCCCACGTACGCCAGAGTCAGACCGAAAATGTGAGAGAGCGTAATGAAAATGTTTAAAGCTCAGCCTCTATCATGACAGAATAGGAATCCACTCAAAGAACCGATATCGTTCTGGGTTCCACCGAACCCGTAAATTTTACTAGTTCTTATAATACCATATTGAAAGAAATGGCAGATACGGAAACTGGGATGAGCTAAGGCATTGAAAAAGTAATACCGTAGCAGAATATGATATTAGGGTTTGGTTAACCCGTAGTATGTTTTAAAAAACTTAAGTGACGCAAATACGTAATGAAAGTACTGAGGCATATACACAATGGATATGTCTTCTGCATGCGGTGGATGTGGTAGGAAAACACAAGATTATCCAATTTACTGTTACATGTGTGACGATTATTATTGTTCAGAAAATTGTCATCTTAAAAAACATGCTAGACCGTGGCAGAAGTTTTAGCTGCCGTCTGTCTAGCTGTTTTTCAGAACATCTTTGGCGACAAATCTACAACCATATCACTTGCTTGGTTTGTCCCTAAACAAAATTATGTTGTAGATATGCCTGTATATCCACTTCGACAATACTATCCATAAGGCATTAATTTATTATTTTAAAAGACTTTGAGGATGCGATCCTTTAAAGAAAAAATACCAAAAATGATTCTATCGAAGGCACCATTACTTATTGTAGTGGCTGTTTTGGCAGCTGCACTATCGCCTTTGTTTTGGCTCTCGGTCAGCGCAGAGCCAGGACATGGTGAAGGACATAGAACTCCGCGAGTGAATACTGGTCAGCCACCTGATCCTGAATGCTGGGGAGAAGTGACCTCTAGTCTTGCACAAACAGAGGATTCACAGCCTGGTATTGGCGAGCATACATCAGATCCCGTGCCTGGTGATGCAGATAATGAGACACCGCGATTAGGAATTGGTAACAATCCTACAGGTGACGATACACCTGCTGAGCACGGCGCGACTGTATCTGACCTAGATAACAATCCAGATACGACCTGCGACGACGAAACACGCGACTAGCAATGTGATACAGTCAAGGAAAGAGCATACTATCGTAGAGGAGCTGTAACACAGAAGGCTACTCTTACAGCTCAATGGCTCAATGCTGAACGTAACCTCTATTTTTTTGTTTATTTTATTTTTGATGTGAAACTATCTCTAGGTGAACAAATAATTCCACAAAGTGTATTGAGATATATCCATTCGATAAATTCTGCTAAGAGCAAAAGATGCTGATATGCGTGTTCGGGTTTTCTGAACTACGCTTAACACGACGTATTTTTAGATTCATATTTGCCGTAGTGAACCTTGATGGCAGCCCCACCCTCAAATCATAAATGAAATAAAGAAAGCAAATCTTTAAGACTGAAGACATTCTAATCAATACTAGTAGAATCCTACCAAGGAACCGATATCGTTCTGGCTTCTACCGAACCCGCGAATCGTTATAAATCTGGTTTTAGCAAATTAAAATGATTCTTCAAGATACGCCTTGAAGAGTTCCAAATAAGTTGGAAGGTCTTTTGAAAATGAAGGAAAGGAAAAAGAGGCTGGCGACATGCATTGAAGATACACAAAGGCTGGCTTCAAAAAGATCAAAAGGCTCAAGGTTTGTTGAATTTGGTGAGTTGAAGAAGACAGGATCATTTTTCCCTTGCGACGACCTTACAGGCTGCTCGTTACCATTAAAGTTAATACCTACTCTACGTTCGCTGCTCTAGCTGGTTCTACGATGCATATGGCTTGGACACGTTTAGCCATTAGACTTAGACCGGAGGGGATGTTCTATTTGGTTTTATTAACCAATAAAGTGACAGAACCACGTTAACTAATACGTAATAGATAGAGGTGGTTGTAACCAGAGTAGTGAGACCTCTATCGTGGCAACAATATCCAATAAAGAAGAAGAAAAACAGCTACAACAGCAAGCCAAGAATGGCTATTGGCAGAATGAACTTTACTCGCTTGGAATAGTAGATCCAAAACAAAAGAAAGAACTCAACGATGACGAAGAACTTGAAAACCTAGCAGATATTATCAAACAGGCAATGTTTGAGGATTATAAAGTAGCATATAGTGAAAAAGGCGATGCTCATAAAGAGGAAGCACAGGCGACTGTTACTGTTGGATGATATATTAGGAAATCTATTTTTGTTTTTGCCATCTTGAGATCCATCTCAATTTTTAGCCGTATCCCACCGAACCCGCAAATAAACTTGCCATCCTTGTGGGTGATATTATCAAGTATATCCTGTCTTGAATTCCACCGAACCCACCAACTATCGGAGTTCTTATCATTTCGAAACCTTTTATCCATCCTGCAACTGGATTCTATGATCGATTCTTCTCGTGTTGATTTCAATCACTTACGGGTAATATTCTGTAGATGCTGCCATTAAAAGTCAATATATAGAGAAAACCATCAGGTCCAGTTTCAATATCTGTTATGCCACCTTCAAAACCACTACCAAATGCAATCTCTGATCTCTCTTCTTCATCATCAGCTACTTGATCTCTCAAATCTTCCGGATCATTTTCGTCCAGCCTAATGCCTGTTCGATTATCGTTTATTTCAAAATAGTAGAGATTGCCATTGTTGATGTCTCCGACAAAAAGGTTGTTTGCATATTTAAGCCCCAGTCCTGTTGAATTGAAGAATTCGAGATCTGTAACCCCTACTGGAACCTCCCAGCTAAAGACAGGGTCGGCATATTTTGAACCATCAATAATAACTAGCCGTTCTTCTAGGTCTGCTTGCTCCATATCAGAATCAGATATAGGTCCCATAATCTGATTCCATCCGCTGTTGAATCCTGGATGCACAATATTCAACTCATCATATGAGTCTACTCCATTCTCTGTATCCCACAGAAGTCCACTTATAGGATCAACCACAATACCAAAGCTATTTCGTATCCCATAGGCATAGTATTTTTGCATCCTTTCATTACTGCTATTAAAAAAGGGGTTGTCAGCGACACTAGAACCGTTTTCTGTTATACGAATAATGACAGACGTGTCATCAGCAGCAGGGCCCTCCGGCACATTTTGTAGTTGACCGTCCCTATCCAGGTCGCCTATAACTGCATATAGATTGCCATTTTTGTCCGCTTCAAGCTTGCCCCCGTTATGAATTGATTCTAGTTCTGCTGGAAGGTCCAAAATCATAGTACCGTTCACCAATACCTGATTTTCTTGATTCCATTCGTATCTGTAGACCCTGTTCCTTGTCTGATCTCCTCCATATAACTCCGAAAAGTACAAAAAGATGAATTTAGCATGGTTCGATGATGATGGCTTTTCTATTGCTGCAATTCCAAGAAGACCCTTCAAACCTTCATTGTTAACCTGCACGCTCATCACTGGCTGCTTCTTAAGAGTGCCATTAATTATGGCGATTACATTTCCATCGTTCTTCTGAGTAACCAATATCGTATTGTTATCTACGAAGACCATACTTGTTGGGAAAAGTAATTCTTCCTCTATGACTGGTTCTACACTAAGAGCTTCATCATCTAATTGAGGAAGCGAGGACTGTTGCTGTCCAAATGCAGGGATTGCTAAATGACTGGTGGTGCTGGTGCCAATAACAGCGCTATTACCGAAATAATTCGTGACTACAAGAAAATAATATAGAAAGAAAATAATAACAAAGGCTGTCCATTTTGAGAATACACTCAGAGCCTTTGGCCTCATGCGGGTTCACAACTATTCCTTCATCTATCCATGGCATAAGTCAAATATTGCTAGGCAATCTAAACAATAATACTTTTCACGGGAAGTGCGGATAATCTTAGTTTGAGCGTTTGTTCTCCAGCAACTATTACAACGCAATACAAAGTCATTTGCCGCCGGATCCCATTCTTCCATACTGATGATTGAGATAATAATATGGTCGTTGTATTTAAAAGCAACCTGTCGTTTTATGTCTAATCTTTCTATACTAATGGATGTTCTTAGACGAAAGAGGACCAAACCGATAGGGCAAGAGGTGGGGGACCTCATCATAACGAAAAGTAAGGATAGTTAAAACCCCACTAGCACTAAAAGGGGAGGGAGTAGTTGTTGTTTATCATATGGTGAACCTAGAGGAAGAGAATACATTTATCCTTAGTGTTCGTGTTTTGACACGACACCTATGACGGATCTAGATAACAACAACAACCATCCCATAGCAACCGCAACGACTATCTCTGTCCTTGCAATAGTAATAATTTTAGTATCAACAAGTATTGTTACTCCAGCAGCAGCCAGCTCAACGACGACAACAAGAACAACAGCAGGAAATACAACTACTACTACTACTACTACTACATCCTCAGGACCATCATCTGGAATAGAGTTATCATCACAGCCTATCTACCAAGAAAGCGTACCACCTGGAAACGTGACTCCAATTAACCAGACACACATAGCCGCAACACACACTGGAAATGGCAGCCTAACTCTTCCTAACAGCAACCAGACTATTAATGTCATAAGCAACGGTACAGCCATTGCCTCACTCAGAACACCATCTGCTATTGCAAAAGAAACCATCAGAGCACCAAATGGTGAGACTGCAACTACCACATTTTATGAAATAATACAGTTCAGCAATCCAGCAGAAGCTCCTCTAGGTGGAGGCAAAGGCATTAAAATAATTATCTTCCATACTAATTCAACTGGTATGCTGGCACCATTAAACGGTGTGATAGCAGCAGGAATTAACAACCTACAGCCAAATGGTGAGAGCGAACTAACAGCATGGAGATGGGAAAGCGGGATATCATTACCCACTGGCAACAACACCACTGCGACTGAGCGGGTTAATTAGCTTCAAAGGTAGCCCTATCAAACCCTCGATATATTGGCTCTTTGCTCTCGAAGGAGTGGAACTATTGAGTAAAATCTGTGCCGGATTCCACCAAGTGCGTTTTCAGCTGCTTCCCACCGAACCCGTGTTACGTGACATAGAAGTAGTATTCATAGGGTAGGGCTTCAAATCCCGTCCTGTCCATTTCTATCATTCACGATAATCTTCCATGACAATGAAAGATTATTGATGGTGCAGGGTTTTGGGGTGATCGCTTCTCTTTAATCGCTTTACCAGCAATATCGTTATCAATGAGGGCACTGCAAGCAGCAACGAAATTGCAATTGTAGGGCTGGCATAGTCCTCGAAAAAGAATTTAGTGTCAAGCCATGCAGGGGGAATAATGGTGAAAAAGTCCAATAGTGAAAAATCCTCGATCTCGCCGACTGCAAGTGTATATTTCCCCTCATCCTGTACGAGGCTTCTGTCAAATACAACTAAGTAATACATACCATCAGACGGCAAACTATTGATCACAATCTCTTGCCTCTCCCAGTACGATGTCTGCGTAAATGGCTCATAAAATTCCCCTGATGGAATCGGACCGTTATAATCTACCACTATAGCCCTCATCCCGGGAGGGATTGCAAACGGCAAGTCACCAACATCATGAGCATATTCCCGAATAGAGTATCCCCCTTCCAAATTGCCTGCAGTCACATTGCTGCCAACCAATGCGAGAGAGGGTACAAATGTAGAGAATTTTTTCAGCTTGGGGATTGAGATTTGGGTATACAGCCTATCTCCTTGGTCTGCAGTGAATTTGTAATAGTGGACATCATTGCTTCCGCTTAGCTCTTCATATATTCCCCAAGAAATCTTGTGGTTTGGTATTTCTTTTGCAGTTGAGAAATCGTTATTGCTATCGACTACCTTAAGTGGCTTGTGACCGTTTGCCATCTGAAATGAGGAAGTAAACAGGACAAGCATGATCATTATGGCAATAGTTTCTTTCATAAAACTACGGTGGCTTTATGGTTAATAACAGAACGCACTATGCAAACAGTGTTGGCACTATGAAGGAAAATAGATTCTAAAAAGATGATATCTAAGAATGTCGATGGCGTCTATCTCCATTTGTAGATTCATCTCAATTTTCAGCCGCATCCCACCGAACCCTCTAATTACATCAGTTCTCTTACCATAGGAGCAAAAGAAAGACATAGTCGATCTAGAAAGCACAATCCACGGAAACACTGTAATAAAGAATTTGACATAGAAAGTGCACCTTAGATGTCAAGAAGCCAATTTGTCTCAACTTGCTGTTCGTATCACCTTTTATTACAAATAATTCTTAGAAAGTTCTTCGTCAGAATTCTTTGACAGACATGATAAATCTTTACTTTACGCATATGCATATACAATGAAGGTCAATGATGATAATGATGAAAAGGGTGCAAAGAGAATAGTAAAAGTCGACAATAATGTGGTATTACAACTTCTATCAGTCGCAAATGGGGGAGCGTCAGAAAATGAGATCAAATCCAAAATCAAGAGTCTCGAGTCAGACACCAAGTTGCTGAAAGGATACCTTGAACATTTAATGGACAGTGGTCTTATTGGGTACGATGATGATAGAGGAGCAGAATCCCGGATCTATGTCACGACTGACGAGGGCCTCAGGTTCTTAAAATCATATGAGAGAATAGAGACGGGTGCTGATCGCCACGAGCCCCCCAAGGGGTTACTTCATCTCGATTGAACCACCATTGAGGGAAACTGCACAAGTGGCTTTGCCTTGTACCGAGTTCGTAGATAGCTTTTAAAGCTCTAGCATTCGGACCCCTTTACATGCAGGGATCTAATCCCACCGAACCCGCACTGATAATAGTTCTCTAAATGGACTCGTGATAGTAAAAAAGTGAAACCAGCACTTGATAGATCAAACTGTAGTATATAATTATTAATTTTAGATATTAATCGATTTTTGTCTTTTCATTTAGAACATAGAGTTTGCTTTCAATAAAAACAATAGGATAATATCACATATACTGAGAAACATGTGCATGACTACCACTAAACCAGCTGATATCAAACCTCCTTTTGATGAGCAGAAGGCTAAGTTGAAAGTTAAAGCTGCTGAAAATGCTTGGAATACGTGTAATCCAGAACTAGTGGCCCAAGCATATAC
>JBKPNF010000189.1:0-2059 GCA_046732455.1 Thermoproteota archaeon
GTCTTATTATCGGCATAGCAAAGTTACGCAACATGAAGGGAGTATGTTTGCTTGGAGAGACATCCGGCTACGTGGTAGATGGTAAGGCGTCCAGAGCAGTGCTTGAAATCCTTCTCAGGATACTCAATGTCAGGGTAGATATGGCAAACTTGGACAAGCGCGCAAAAGACACTGAAATGCTGATCCAGACTATAGAGCAACAGATGCTTGCAGCAAAGGGCGGCAGACAGTTTGAAGGTCAGCAGCCGCCTCAGAAGCCCCGCGACACTGGCTATATTAGCTAGACCTTTTTTAGGTTACCGAACTTTCCAATGTTGATGCTATCTTCGCCCTTGAATGTGTTGATGTAGCCATTCTCTATCGAAACCGTGTCGCCGGGCTGGATCTTGTTTATGTCATCGCCCCACAACGAAAGCTTGATACTTCCCGTTTCATCTGAAATTCTTGCGTCGGCCACAGTATTTGTCCCTCCAGCCTTAAGATTTACTGTGCGGGGCTCACCTACGCTATCTACTTTGCCTGTGACGCTTACATTGCGCATTCCCGACTTCAGCTCGCCTATATTCATATATATTTTCTGCTAAAGCTCCTCTGATAATAAATGTTTTACATGGTAGCTACAATAAGCGAATACCCACAGTCGGTGCAAACCAGCTTTGTCCCAGCCACCGTCTTTTCCCGCACTTCATGAACTGTCTTTGAATGGCACTTTACGCACAGCCTTGAAACAGTTTCGGGCTTAGGCATTAGCATATTGTACTGGCACAAAGCAAATTTAACCTTATTTTTTCATTTGCCGCAACTATGAAATAAGGTTTTACAGGCAAGACGAGTAAGCGAGGTGGAGGGGTAGCGAAGCCCGGTCAAACGCGCAGGACTCAAGATCGGATATATACATGGCACCATTTCTTCTCGCAACATAGAGAGAAAGAGAGAAAAAGCGAGATGAGTGATCCCGTCCCTTAGGGGTTCGTGGGTTCGAATCCCACCCCCTCCATTAACCCCTTGGTTTGAACTCCTCCTCTCCTCTCTTTTTCCTTTTTCTCCTTCTTTCTTTGAAAGAGGAAAGAATTGTGTTACAGAATGAGACCCTTTTCTCCACAACACAGAAAGCTAGCAATAATCACAAGGGAGTATAGAGATAAGGCTCTATTTTTCCCATCTGATTTTTTAGGTATGGATGCCAGCATCCAGCATACATATATACACTAAAGCAAATGAGAGGACATAGAGAGAGATATTTCTCAAGACCCTATATCCCTCCTACCTCTTGGTATAGGCATCGCAATCATAGAAGAAGAAAAGAAAGAAGAAAAAGAGAGGGGTTGAGAAAAGATTTTGATTGTCTTTTCCCGTGTATATCTTATATTCTGTGTCTTTTATGGGTCTATGTTTGGGAATTTTGCTGTTATCGTTCCAGTCTGCGATGTGATTGTCAGTGTTATGTCAGTGAAGGTGACAGCAATGTCAGTGGATTTCTGGCCTGGAGGGCATGGTGAAAACTGTGACAGATCTATTGAGTTTGTGCTGACGCTGAATGTTCCTCTGCCTGACCTTGTCTCAAATGTTTGTGAACCTGTTGTAGTCGTAAATGACTTAACCAAGCCGGGTGGTTCGTTCCCTCCCTTGTTTGTACAAGTTCTCACTATTGATACGTCAGCACTCAGCGTTGCAGTTGCAGTTGGACCTGCTCCAGCTACTTCGCCTGTAGCTGTAAGAAATGCTTTTGTTGCGGTTTTGGTAGCAGTTACATCTGGTGATCCTACAAAGTGCAGTCCTCCACTACGTGTTGTAGAAGTTGGTCCTACTGCAAATGCTCCTGTTGACATTAGTGCTGGTGCCATCAGCATTAAGGCTGTTGCTATTGTTGCTATGGGTATTCCTACTTTCTTTACGTTTTGCATTGTGGCTCCAATACCGTGCACTGCTATTAAAGTTTATGATATTGGAAATGAAACGCAAAACCGTGCAAAATGTTTAATAACAATATAACGCTAATGTATATAAGCTGTCTCTTATACACATCTGACGCTGCCGACGACTGCGAGCCAGTGTTGTT
>JBKPNF010000190.1:0-4539 GCA_046732455.1 Thermoproteota archaeon
ATCCATTTGTGGCCCATCTATTGGCCAAGCCAAAATACCCTGGTAGGACTTATTATAAGCCCCCATCATCATCTTCATTGCAATCCACACACCATAATCTCGTCTAAGTACAAGTTGTCTTGGACTATCATCAACTACAGGATAACCGCATTCACCTATTATGCAGGGCTTTTTTCCAAAATCATCCCGATCATAATATGGAATTTCTCCTGATTCATTATAAATATGAAAATCACAAAAGTCGACGTCAAGATAAGAATACTTGGCAGCATTTTTTCTTCTCATCCATCCTACACTGCATTTGATATCATAATTATTATGAAGATAATTGCACCATTTGTTGAGCGTAGATTCTAATTCGTTCCATGTAGTTATATTGTATTCAATCAATCCTTCTGGCTCATTCATCAGGTCAATGGCGAAAATGGTAGGAGCATGATCTGAAAGTAATTCGCATAACTTAATTAGAGCGTTGTTGATAAATCTAGTCCCATGAATTATCAATGCCATCGCATTTAGAGTTGCTGGCCTATGTTTTACTGCCCAAGCATCAAACAGACAGAGATAAACCCTGATATCACTCTGAGCAGCCAAGTCTAGTATTTTCTTCAAAGATTCCAGAAATATCCTTTCTACTGAGATAAGCTCGTTATCATCATCAAATATCAATCCTTCCATTCCTTCAAATAGCCAAATTCTTACTAAGTCTATATCATGAATGTCGCTGAAAAAAGACCTGACTGTATCAAGATTGTTTGGAAGATAGGGCTTCCATTTAGAGAATTGATTATTACCCAAGTCATGATCGTACTGCCCTCCAAAGCAGGGCTTGTTCAAGCCAACAAGAAAATCTCCCGTCAAGTTCACCTACTCTGCCTCAATCAATTCATAGAAGGGCCTCCAGATTATTATATAGCTATTCATTTGCTGATTCTTGGCGGATAAGAGGAGAAACGGCTAGGGAAATGCCCCAATTACGGACGTCTCGATTTGAGTATTCACATGGCCTTCGTATTTCATCGATGCTTGGAGCTCTACCATTAGCCCACTACCTTTCATTTGAAAGGCCTCGTGTTACCTCTTCCAATGGACAACGATATCATTCATCTCACAGATAAGCTTGACAACTTTAACATATTTTGAATAGTCGAGCCACTGATTTCTCTTCGGTCATAGCGGTCTTTGTATTCCATCAGAAGGCTACCATATTATTGATAATTCAGTTTGGACCCTGCTTTCCCTTTTCTACAAATATCCTGCAAAGATCCTCCATCGATTTATTATTACCCATCAAACCGATTTTATCCAGAAAATATCGCAGTTTTGTAGAATTTCGGTCACCAGTCATAGGGCTGTTCAACTCATTAAAGAACAGGGTATAAGGCGTCTGCTATTGTTGGGTTACCGGTGCTGTCGTTATTGTACTGTAGTTTTTCTCTTCCTACTAAATTTAGCTTCCTCACTTTTTATTTGTGAAACATGCAATTAAGGACATCTAAAAGAGAGATCCCAGAGGGTTTCATGAGAAAACCTTCAAAATTGAGACTCATTTGTATTGAGTCCACTTTTTGAACGTTTTCTTTATTTTTAGCGGGCCCAGTGAGACAGGCAAAAAATCTTAAAAATTGAGACCCAATGCAACTAAAAGGCGGATCTAGCAGGACTTGATGTTGATATAGTAATGGATTCATTGGTGGTTGTTAGCTTACACATTTGGTCGCTGTCAATTGCATCTAGTATGCGGTCTTTTGCCTTTTCAAACTGTCTATATTCCAACCATCACATTGCAATATAGCGAGACCAAAGTTAGTCTCAGACAACAGTCACTTAAATTACATGGTCTAGAAAATGAGTCTGCCGGGAAAAAGGAATTAATACAATGCAAAAGGATGTTTAGCAGGATACGAGTTAGAAGACTGAAGGAAAATGATAGGTAGTGCTAAAAAGGGGGAAATGATATCACAAAATACTATAAATGGGCAAGGTCCTTCTGCAACGATACGAAAAAAACCCGATACTTATCCCCAATGAAGCTAACTGGTGGGAATCAAAAGCTGTTTTCAATTGTGCAATCTTGCACTATGAGAATAAATTTCACATGTTGTATCGGGCAATAGGAGAGTACGAAAGGTACATCTCAAGAATTGGGTACGCTTCAAGTACCGATGGTTATTCTTTTGCAAGGAGTAATCATATAGCATTAGAACCGACTCAAGATTATGAGAAGTACGGCATAGAAGATCCTCGTATGGTAGAGATAGACAATCAAGTGTACATTACTTATGTCATTCTTTCTGCATATGTAACAGACGGAGCGATAGTAGAAGCATCTACTGCCTTAGCTACAACCACGGATTTTCTTAAATATACTAGACTTAGAGTAATAACAAGTAAGGGCTCGAACAACAAAGATGTTGTTCTGTTTCCAGAAAAAATGAGTCAGCAACAATCATCGGTGTTATCATCATCAACATCTTCTAATAATGCTGACGGGGAAGGCAAATATTTCTTCTTGCATAGGCCAAGCAGCTGGATTGGCTCAACATATGGAGTAGACAAACCAAGTATCTGGTTAGGGGAAGGCAACGCATTAACAAATTTTGAGAAGCATACCTTATTGCTCAAGCCCGAAGAAGATTGGGAAGAGCTCAAGGTCGGTGCAGGACCACCTCCAATAAAAACAAGGGCAGGATGGCTTGTAATATATCACGGAGTAAGCAGGGAGAAGGTCTACAGTGCAGGAGCTGCCCTTCTTGACCTGCATGATCCCAGCAAAATAATAGGTCGAACAAAAACACCAATCCTTGAACCTAAGGAGCCATATGAGAAATTAGGCGATGTTAACAACGTAGTATTTCCAACCGGTGCTTGTGTAGTTGATAACGATAAATTATTTGTCTATTATGGTGCTGCAGATAAAGTATGCTGTCTTGCAACGGCAGATCTAAATTATTTGCTAGATCACATTCTTAAATGTGAATAATACCATATGAGTGAGTCACTGTCTGAAAAAGCGGCCGCACAAATTTATGCTCTAGCTTACCATCGCTACCGCTTTTTTCAACAATATAATACCATTGTCAGAACCAAGGGCAACTCTAATGGTTTCTTGATCGGGTGTCATTACTGCTCTAGCTAGAGTAAATCAAGTAGGCATCGAAAGTTTTAATAACTCCATTGTTTCCTATCGTCGTCTTCCAATATCTAATACCGCCTTATACCAGCAATGAAATTGACTGATATAAAGGTGTGGAGCTAGATAAGTAATTGAAAGCACTGAAAGTATACCTGCACCAATGCTGCATCTTGACGAAAAGATCTGGTCATCGTAAATGCAGCTAGCATGAACCCAGCGAATGGAAAATTCGAGAAGACTGGTTCAAAGAAATCATGCTGCTTCAATTCTCCTCTACCTTGAGAATGGAGACTATTAATGTTAGAAATTAGAGGGCCCAGAGGATTCCAACAGAAAAAACTTCGAAGAAAGGGCTAGGTGTGAATCAGTAGTAGCATGACATGAAAAATGAGGTCTAGTTTTTTTTGGGCGTATCTCTATTAGTAAAGAATTCTATTGGTTTAGGTACAGGGAGGTCGAGAAATGACGACAATAATAGCCCTTGTCCCAATAGCCATAGATGAGAAAGACAAGAAAAATATCTTTGACTCTTTGAGTAGCCATCTTGCTTCAATTTTTGATGCTTCAATTACTATTCTTACTGACCCGCCACAATTAGATAGTTCTAGGGTGTTATTCAATGAGCAGAGGAATCAGTTAAACTCCGATAAACTCCTGCATTGGCTTGCAACGAATATAATTAAGGACAATACAAGATCATACGGCCTAAAAAACACAATAATTCTTGGTATATGTAATTTCGATGCTTATTCATCTGGCTTGAATTTTGTATTTGGTCAGGCTTCCCTGACCGGAGGTGTGGCAGCAATATATCTTCCAAGGCTAAGACAGGAGTTCTATGATCTAGGTGCCGATACATCCATCTTTATTGAACGTGTGCTCAAGGAAGCCACACATGAACTTGGTCATGCATTTGGACTAGGTCACTGTCCAAAACAGCCCTGTGTTATGCACTTTAGCAATTCGATTATCGACACTGATCGCAAGGCAAAGGATTTCTGTAATGTGTGCAGCAACAAATTGCATCAGAAATAGTTGGATCTTTCTTTTGACAAATGTTAGGTAGATAGTTTTTGATAGATCAGCTGTCCACCAGCTTGCTCTGTTTTCACTCAGCTAGATAGCCTGTGGCGGAGGACTGTCATTGTTAGAAAATGGGAGCCCAGAGGGTTTCAACAAAAAACCTTCAAAACTTGGACTGATTTGCAGCGAGTCCCCTTTTTGAACGTTTTTTTATTTTTAGCGGGCCCCGAGGGTTCCGGCAGAAAAAACTTCAGAAAATAGACTCAACGAACCAGTAAGGCATATAAAACTGAAACTAACGTGTTATTATCCTACAAGGCCTGTATTTAGTTATAGATTGCTATCGTTGCGGGTTCGGTGAAATGCAGCTGAAAATCCGG
>JBKPNF010000191.1:0-5428 GCA_046732455.1 Thermoproteota archaeon
GGGCAACGTCGGGAGTCGTGGCGAACCTTGCCATCTATGCCGCCTTTTCAAACCCTGGCGACTGGATGATGGCTGCATCTATACCATCAGGGGGCCACATTTCGCATGGGAAGAAAGAACACTCAGGCACAGCTGGATTGGTACATGGCCTCAACATCGAGCATTATCCCTTTTCAAAGGAAGAGATGACCTTAGACATCGATGCAACAAAGAAAAGGATAGAAGATATGGCACGCAACGGCAAGACCCCCAAGATAGGGATGTTTGGCGGTAGTTTATTTTTGTTCCCGCACCCGGTTAAAGAATTGGCTGAGTTTATGCACGACTATGGTATGTACATCAACTACGACGGAGCACATGTTGCTGGGCTGATCGCAGGAGGTGAGTTCCAAGATCCACTGAAGGAGGGGGCTGACTCGATGACCATGAGCTCACATAAGACGCTTTGGGGACCCCAGGGCGGTTGTATAGTATCCTACGCAAGGCATGCAGAGCATATCAAGAAGGCAATTTTTCCTGGGAATACCAGCAGCCACCATCTGCACCATGTAGCAGGCAAGGCCATAGCAATGGCTGAATCGTTAGAATTTGGCAAAGCGTATGCCAAACAGGTGATAAGGAATGCGAAGGCATTAGCTGAGGGACTTGCAAACTATGGTTTTAGACTTCTAGGAGAAAAGAACGGCTACACTGCATCACATCAGATCGCAGTAGACGTGACTAAGTTTGGCGACGGAGGTACCATCGAAGAGGAACTCGAGAAGGCCGGCATTATATTGAATCGGCAGTTACTGCCGGGTGACATCAAGGCGGGCAGAAACTATATGCACCCTAGCGGCGTAAGAATAGGAGTACCCGAGACGACACGACTTGGTATGAAGGAAGGCGAGATGAAAGAGATTGCTAATTTTATCAAGCGCGTCGTGGTAGACAAACAGGATCCTGCAATGGTGGCCAGGGGCGTGGCCGACTTTAGAAAACAATTCCAGCAGGTGAAATACGCATTTGACAACGCAGTCAAGGCTTACGAGTATATCAGTTTGACAGGCAATAGATAGAGAGGAGGAAACCTTTGGCCTACTAGAATTCTTTTTGTTAAAATTGAAGCACAAAGGTGGATGAATTTTATCATTAGCTCATTTTTGGGGGAAGGATGGAGTGATGTTAAAAGTGGGGCCACAGACGTAACAGGTTGTCTACTGCCCAGCAATTAGGGAAGCATGAATGAAATTGAATTGTAGTACTATGACATCACATTGAGAGATTTAATTTCAGTTCGAGCAAGTTTTGATGTTATCATAAGTTGAGTTGCTATTAGGCCACAAGACATCTGTTATAGTAATTCGGAAAGGCAGCTTTGACATCTCAGCAAATGTTTCTAATCATAACCCGCAATCTGGATTTTGTGAGTTCTCATGGCGGGTCTCCATGCTGATAGCAATCTGTATATCGGATAGCATATAATTCCAGATTATAATCATGCTCTCAAGTTTCTGTAGGTTCAAGCAGGGTTATTTGTGAACTGTTATTGCGGCAAAATTCTTGTACATCGAATACATCATGGCGGATGATGAGAACGGATTAGTTTAAGAAACGTTGGTTATCGATATCAGCGAATTTACCGTCAACCATTACTGCTTCAATCTGTTTTGTATTATTTATATTTTCTAAGGGATTTGCAGAAAGAACGACCATATCAGCTTGCTTTTCAGGTTGTATTGTACCTACTATATCATTAATACCTAGAGCCTCAGCGCCATTCCTTGTGGCAATCTCTATAACTTCCAATGGCTTTATGCCCGTTTGAGCTAATAGTTGTAGCTCATTATGAAGACTCGCTCCAGGAACTAGCCCAAAGTTTGGTATATCAGAACCCGACAGAATTTGTACACCACTATCATACATGATTTTTGTTAATTGCAGTACTTTGGCCCAACGTAGCTGATTTTGTGGATCATAAAAACCATCATCTTTTAGCATAGCCTCATATATGCCCAAAGTAGGATCTACGGGTATATCATTCTCTACTAATGCATTTATCATTTCCCTAATCTCCGTACTATTGAGATCCACCAAATCAAGCCATAGGAAGTGGTCAAAAGGACCTCCACCATTTTCAAGGAATTGCTCCCGTTTGTCGCCTGATGGTAATAAGGAAGGATTCACTGGCACTCCGTGAGTTAAAGCGTCAATTCCCAACTTTGCAGCATCGGTCCAACTTGTCATATATAGGTGTCCTATGACTCTTATTCCTTGGCTATGAGCTTCGTCTATAGCAGCTTTTACCAAATTTGGCGGTAAACCAACATATAGTTTGACATAATCCACTCCTGCTGCTGCCTGATAACGGACCTCTTCTCGAGCTTCTTCTTCGTTGCTAATTTGCTTTTCTACAAAGGGTATTGCTATTCGAGGACCATTAAGTAATCTTCCAGCAGTAAATATTTCAGGTCCATCTATAATGCCTTCAGATACATTGTGTTTTAAGGCAATTGATTCATTTGTAGGACCACCAGGATTTCTAATAGTTGTAACTCCGTAATCTAAAAGCATGTTAAGAGCTGTTTCTGAAAAATTCTGATTGTATGAATTTTTTCTAACTCCAGCAACATGAGCATGCATATCAAAAAGGCCGGGTATAATATACCTCCCTGTGAGATTTAAGACATTTACTCTTGTAGTTTCATTATTGACAAGCGAATAATATCGATCAAGATAATCAGTTTCATTGGTTATTGCTGCTATTCTGTTGCCATTAATGATTATAACTGCATTTGGTTTTGGCGGATCTCCAGTGCCGTCTATTATGATAGGTCCGGCCAATACCGATATTGTGTCATTGTTTATTGTATCCAGCGATAATGATGAGGATGATGATTTATTCTGAGAAGTGGAAGAAGACATAATAATACTATGAGACTCATTGTATGAAGGCCGTTGTAGTGAGAATGCAATTGTTGAATCGAGAAATTGAGAGATCGGATTAGAAAATAACGCCCAAAGCATATACACGGCTAGAAACAATGGTATTACGGTGAATTTGACATACCAATGAAATATTTTCATCATCTAGCTAGGAATAAGAGATGCTAACATTTACCTAATTAGTTCTTCTGTTTTTAGTCTCTTTGTTTAGTTTGCAAAGATGGGTTCCTTGCTAAATACGTAATCATTATGTGCATGAGTTTCATTAAGATGATCAGTGTTCAGAACTGAGAATAATAACTTAGACTATTAATAAGCGAGCATTTCTGCCAATAGCAGATGGACAATGAGCAACCTGCTATCAATCAGATAAAGGATATTTATCATGGAAGAGGGCTGTCAAGAACTTTCTTTTGAGCATTTTGCCATTTTTCTAAAGAATAGGTCGCTCATGTTTATTTTCTTATTTTGCTGCTGCAGCCATCATTAATTCTGCAGCAGTAGAGAATAATTTTTTCTTCACTTCTTGTCTCTTTCTGTTGTTGCTATTGTAATGTCCACCACCACTTCTGCTTTGTTCGAGTATTTTCGTTTTTTCTTCTATGTAGGCTAGAAGGGACAATTCTTCGACTTCTTTATCATCTATATGCACATTATTTCTGTCATTATTCAATTCAAATGATATATAATAGAATTTTGATTTCAGCTTCATTACTTTTGTATACAGTGGAAGGGTGTTTTTTGACATTTTTCTGCTGTTGCTGTTGACACCTTCTCCATCATTAATCTGAGAGATTACAAGCCTCGAACTGCCACATACTTTTATGATATCACTATTATAACGATTTTTGACAAGCCATTCAAGCGCTCTTATCAAGGCAGTATAATTGGCCACGCTATTGGTGGACGATGGAGAATTCGGCTGAGCTGCTAGACCGCAAGATTCATGTAATAAAAGACCCTCTTTATTCCTAATGATGTAAGCATAACATGCTATACCTCCAAGATTCCTTGGAAGACAATGCCCTATAAAGCGTACAGTTACTATTTCCTTCATCTTGAGTTTTTTGCAATACGCGCATTTAATGCATTTGCATGTCCGTCTACTTCTAGAAGCAAGAAACTAGAAAGAAGAAGGAACCGTTCCCACAGTGCACTCATTTTCTCAACTATTGCTTTTGATCTTATTACTTTATGAATAGCAAAAAATTAGAGAATCTTCACGAGTGTGGTCAGTGGAATTGAACATGGTAGAAAAATTGGGAGTTCTCTAGTACTAGGGAGGAAAAAAATAGGAAGGCAACTAGTTCAAAAATAGAGGATGGTTGAAATTATTCTTGCAAGTCGCTAACCCAAATGCGTTCCACAACAAAGGTAGGGATCAATTCCCTGCGAATGATTATATTGTTAGATTCATTTTTGTAAAATGTAATTGTGACAAAATCTGATACGACTTGGATATTTACAGTTTCGCAAACCTGTGGATCTTTTGCTGCGTCAAACTCTTGGATCTTTATCGCGTCTGGTTTGTTTACCTCTCTCTGAGAATATCTAATAGTCACATTAGCTACTGCTAGGCCATGGAACTTTATTGCCTTCTTACTCTGTGTCATATCTTAATGCCTAATACATAAGGCAGCAATAAAATGCTAATGAATCTTGCAAATTAAGAATTGTATGTCATCATATGAGAAGGTGCGCGCGAGCATCTTTTGTCTGGGTTAGGAAAAAGTGCATATATGCATGTCCGTCTTGTAATCGGATAATTCTACTGTGGTTTTATCCTTCTGAGGATGTTGCTTTTTTGCTTCTTTGAACAAAGCCTGTTGATTTATCAGTCAGAGAAGTTTCCATGTCTATCGCTTTGGCGACATCTTCTTTGTTGGCTGGATCCACTGCATGCTGCTGCAAATGAGTTTGTTTTCCCTCTCCTTCTCTGTACTCAATGTGTGTGGTCATAGATTTAATATGATGGGGTTCTTGGACTTTGTTGGCAGGTGTATTGGTCTTCTTCATTATTCCCTTCGACCATACTGCAACGTCAGGATTATCTAGTATATCGATTATCCCAGTTGAAGTACTATCAGCTTTTGTTAGATTTAAAATACCAGATTCAGTCATTCTTCCACTATTTTCTGTCGTCTTTTTTTTGCTGCCTTCTGCTGGATTCTGTGGCTCTCTGAGCTTTTCAATTTCATCTTTTGGGATATTAGGAGGCATTTTGTATTAACTAATCATGGACTACATACGTTATAGAGACATTCAACACAAAGTAACGGTCTAGCAAAGACATAGAACTGAATCTAGCAGCTTTGGAAATCAACTTAAGCGACTTGCTATTGTTATTGCAATCTGACTCTTTCATTGGATTTGTTCTTAATTTTATATTATGTATAGTTATTTCTTTAGAACAAGAAATAAAGTGAAGATCGGACTAATTTCAGACACCCATGACAATTTCAAAACCATAGAAGCTGCTGTCAAGATATTTAGCGAGAAAAGA
>JBKPNF010000192.1:0-2223 GCA_046732455.1 Thermoproteota archaeon
TCACTCTTCTTCCATATCTGTCTATTTCGCCAGTTCTGATTCGGGTCGAAGAAATTGTCGAACCATCATCTGCTTTGACTAATTCTACTGTAATTACCTTTACAGGCTTCACACCATTTTTAGCACGCATTACATTGAGGATCCTGCCCTTACTTTGAGTTTCTGTGCTTGTTACTAGCGCTTCGACATCTCCTGTTGTTACTGCCGGACCAAAATCGCCATCCAGCTTTGCAATTTCGTAGTTGACATTGCCGAATTCTTTTTTGATCATATTCTTTAGGCTTGCAACCCTTGACTCAAAATTGTGGTTGAGCCTCTTTCCTCTATTGGCTGCAAACTTGTCACTTGGAACCCCAATTATGACTTTTTTGCCTACTTGAAATGCCTTGGCAAGCAGAGCGATGTGACCAATGTGTATCTCATCAAATGTGCCGCCTGTGGCAACAATAAGAAACTTTTCTGCCAACACTCGTAGTAGAGAGTTATGTGCCGTGCAATATTAATTAGCTGTAGCCTTCTAACCCTTCTTGAATATCTTGATTGCCTGAGGAGGACACACGTTTTCACATGCCATACAGAATATACAGTCTTTTTCTCTTATCATGAAGGCCTTTTTGTCAGATGCTGGGTGGCCGGGCGTTTCAAGCCATTCAAATACATTGACAGGGCATGCTTCAATACATGCTCCGTCAGCAACGCAAATGTCAAAGTCATTGCACACATCTTGACCCCATATACCTAGCTGTCCTGGTGGGTCAATTGGTCCCCATACTTTGATTCCTTGATAGGTGCCAACGACCTGCCTTTTTTCTTGGAATTTGGGGTCAATTGGGCCTTCTGCCGTACTGTAGCTTGTTCCTGTTCCTGTGAGTGATATAGTAGTTGGGCCGCCGGTTCCTCCTCCTGCTGCTGCCGCTGCTGCCGCTGCCGCTGCTGGCGGCGGTGGTGCAGAGGCCGCTGTAGCTGCTGGGATAGTGGACGCCGGCGCTGCTGCTGGCGCAGTTGCTGGTGTTTTAGCCGTAGTGGCCGAGGCAGCTGCAGGCTTGGGCGCAGCTACTTGCGCAGCCATTGTCTTTTGTCTTTTAACAATACATAATTGATTGTGAACATCTCTCATGCTCTCAAGGGTCGTTGGATTGCTGTGACGTAAAAGGGTTCCACAGTCTTGGCAGACGTACTCGGTTACCGTGGTAGACACAAGATAATATGGATTTTAACTCATTTATTAACTATGCCAAAAAAGGAAGAAAATGGCAGGTTTTTTTACTGCCTTGTGAACTGTTGTTGTTGCTGCGCAAAGAACGTTGTCCACGCCTTTGCGATGTTGGTGGAAAAGTCAGTCAGTGTATCGACTGTTCTGTTGTAGATCTTTAGGTTTTCCCTTGCTGCATCCAGTGCATTGATTGTCAGCTGGTTGTTTATGCCCACTGACCTGATTGCGTTATTTGTCACTTCGCTTGATTGCCTTGTGAACACTTCTCCATATGGTACCGATGGGACGTTTAAGATGCTTGCTAACTGCTTCTGAGTGGAAAGTGTAGTCTGGATCATATTCTTGGTTGTCTGGATGTAGTCCAGCTGTAGGTTAGAAATTGACTGTGAATACTGTGGTTGAGCCTTTGCAAATTCATCTACTGTCCTGATAAGGTTGTCTCTCATTGTATCATACACATCTACTATTCTTTCATCTTTTGTTGGTATAGTTTTGTCGACCATTTTAATTACCATTAAATGGTAATCAATGGTGGTATATAAAGTTTGGTCAGTAAAGGTGTTGATTGCCGTGCGATGGCGCTAAAAGCCAGATACTGTCTCAGTAACCCGCTGCCTCTTTTTCTCGCTTTTTTTTTCTGCGTCGAATCTTTCCAATTGATACCTATTCATATCGACAAACTTGATCCCCTGTGCAAGCTGAGGATTTACCCGCTTGATTTCACTGTATATTTTTTGGCACGTGATCCTGTAGTCGGGATGACCTTGTGGGGCCGTACGCAACTCTATCATATGGCATGCTTCTCGCAGATTCATCTTGATAAAATAGGGGTAACGATAGGCAAAATTGACTACGTACTGAGCTTCCTCCGGCATAGTCTTGGATATTTCTTCGTAAACCTGCTTTGATAGATACATACAATCTCTAAAGTCCTTGTCGAGTCCTGAATCAACCATCTCTTGAGGAAGGTCATAACCGTGCCTTGTCGAGAGCAATTGCCGCTCAATCGT
>JBKPNF010000193.1:0-5594 GCA_046732455.1 Thermoproteota archaeon
CTTTCCATATTCCACCTTTTTTCCTGCTAGCCGGGCAAGCCGTATGCCGAGCTGCCTAGTCAGATAGTACTTGACACTCTCTCTTCCCTTTATCTTCAGTCGAGCCCTCATTGCGTCTTCCCTCTCATAAATCTGAGTCGATAGCGTGGCGCCAATAAGAAAAGTGTCAAACTCAAAGCCCTTGACTCCAGCTAATATATTGTTTGCTATAGCATCAAGGCTGTCCATCAGTCCTCTGCAGATGTAGCAAGGCTCAGTGGACTTGCCTGTACTGAAGTGCCTTTCGAGACAGTGCTTGCAGAGTCCGTATTGCTTTAGCAGCGCTACCTTGGGCATTAGCCAAGACCAAATTTTCTAAAAAATCCTCCCATTCCTCTACCCTTGTTTTGCTTCATGAAACTCTTAGAAGTGTTGTACTGCTTGATCATCTCCTTGATTTCTCCTTCAGATAACCCGGAGCCTCTTGCTATCCTCTTTCTCCTAGACTCATTGATAACGTCTGGGTCTTTCCTTTCTTGCATTGTCATTGACTGGATTATAAAGCGCCACTTTTCCATCCTCGTTTCCATTTCGTCCAGTTTGTCTTCCTTGACCATGCCTGAAATTCCCAAATTTTCTATGATGTTCCTGAAGCCCATTTTGCTTGCTGATTCCATCTGAGCATAAAAATCCTCAATAGTCATCTTGCCGCTCATCAGTCGCTTAACTTGGTTCTCATTCGCCTGAAGTTCTAGGCCCCTCGCCATCTCTAGCAACGCTTTGATATCTCCCATGCCAAGAAGCCTTCCTACGAACCTGGTCGGCGAGAACTGCTCAAGATCATCAATGCGCTCGCCAGTGCCAATGAACATCACCCTTGCACCCGTGGCAGCGGATGCCGCAAGAGCACCTCCGCCTTTGGCGGTACCATCAAGTTTTGTAATGACAATGCCTCCAACTGAAGCAGCCTTGTGGAATGCCTCTGCCTGTTTAAACGCCCCTTGGCCTATGGTTGAGTCAATAACTAGCAGAACCAAGTCCGGCGTCACTGCCTTATACATTTCACTCATTTCCTGTAGAAGACCCTCTTCTTCTTTGTGCCTTCCGGCGGTATCAATAATTACAACATCAAGATTCTGATCCTTGAAATAAGCAAGCCCGTTTCTGGCTATGGCCACGGCGTTATTATTTTGCTCCTCACCAAAGACTTCGACATTTATTTTGCTACAATTCATCTTCAATTGCGTCAGCGCTCCAGGACGCCAGGTGTCTGCGCCAACGACGCCCACCCGGTAGCCATGTTTTGTGAGCCACCTTGCTAGCTTGGCAGTTACAGTAGTCTTGCCACTTCCTTGAATACCTAGCATAAGGACTACATTTTGCTTGCCAGCCTTGAAGAACGACATTGCGGGGGAAGGGTCATCTTCCTGTACCTTGTCTATTGTCTTGATGACATCGCCGGAATAGCCCAGTAGCTTGGCAAGCTCCCCATACAATATTGTAACAATGTGATCCTTCCTGGAAAGCCCCTTTGGAGGCTGCTCACCAAGTGCCCTTTGTTTGAGGTTCTGGGTAATAGATATCACAAGTCTGACGTTTACATCTGACTGCAGCAACGAGCGCTGGACATCCTTGCAGATCGAGTCGATCAGTTCCTCGTTGATGTCAGATGCTCCTACTATTTTCTTCAGAGCTCCGCGAAGGCCTTCGCGCAGGTTATCAAACATGTATTATTTCTTTTCTATTAATGACACATCCCGTATTTCAAATATTCCCCTCTGGCCGTCCCAGTAGGTATTAGCCTCATTGATTTGAAGCTTTTTCTGATATAGCGGACAGTCGATGACGAGCGTTTCTGCTTCACCACCCTCAAAGGTGAGGTTAAAGCCGCACTTTTTGCTTATAGAGACCAGCTTGGCAATCGCTTCTTTGTCAAGCTCCCTGCCAAGCCAATCTTTGTCAAGTCCCATTGTTGATACTCCCACAATTATGATGCGAAAGCCACGATTAACAAGATCGGTGATATATCTTTCTGGTGCATAGTTCCATAGTGGTGCGACCGCTGCAATTCTCTGACGCACACATACTTGCTCAAATGCCTGCTTTTGGTAGTTGCTTGAAATGCCACCATGAACTATGCCATTAATCCCATAACGCGACTTGGCTTGCGCTATTGCGTCTTCAAGTGCCTTCATCTCATCCTCTTTTTTTGAACCGCTGCTCACGGGAAATCCCATTAGAGGAATCTGCATAGCATCTGCGAGATATTCCGTGACCCAGCTGTTAGCATAATGGAAGAGGGCGCTGTCGTCTGCTATAGGATGCATCGTGATAAAGCACACAACGCGATGGCCCATTTCATATGCACGAGATATCGCAAACGTGCTGTCCTTGCCACCAGAATATAGCGCCGCTAGATTCACACAAGCACAGCCACGTAAACTTAATTTTAACCTCGTGATTGTAGCGTAGACAGGAGATCCTGAATAAATGAAGAGCAGTAGAATAGGTAGATTTGTGCTTGAGCGGGGAACGTACCGGTTGTTGCAGATGCATACGGCTGATGGAAGATTAAAGTGGGAAGAAGAATGTTATAATGATAACAAGGATTCTTCAGGATCTCATAATCTTCATCATAATTGATGATGTGTTGTTTTAATCATCATCATGATCATCAGACGGCTCTTCCTATTCCTCATCAGCATCCATTCAGTAGTTAGAAGATCTATTGTAAGAACTTTAGCTTCTAACCTTTAATCCTCACTATCTTGATCCTGTCAAGCACCTTCCAGTACTCTACATCCCTGCCCTGCGCTATTCGATCCTTTATCTCTTCCTCTACTGCAGTTGTTTCAAAGGTTTCAAAGGTTTCAAGATCCATTATCTGGAGCGTGTCGCCCTGTTTCGATATTACCTGGCCATTACGTTTGTCTATCAGAGGCACGTCGATTTTCGTAGACACTGGACCCACGAATGGATGGGGTTTGCTATCAAATACTCCCACCGCTGTAATTCTTGCCTTTGCAGACCCATGCTTTCCCGGCTTACTGTGATCATATGAAACAATTCTGCATGGCTCACCGTCGATGATAATGTACGAACCAACTTTGAGTGCGCCAAGATCCATTGGCTTGCTCATAAATCTGAATCAAAGCCTAGAGAAAAAGATAGATATTTAACATTTTACTTTAATTTTTCAAGAATTGAAAAGCTGACCAAGTTATTAAGGGATATACCCATACGCGCAACATCGCGCCTTGTGCGCTCACAGTATTTTTGATCTGTTTGGTGCGTTTTCTCACCTTCAACTTCAAGAATTAGGAGGTTCTTAGAGTAAGGAAAAGGGAACTTTGGCTGCTCTGATGCCAAAAGCTTCATCTGGGCAAGGCTAGCCTTCTTTACTCTTTCTCGTCGTGCAATGGCGTTTGCAAGCTCGCTTACTGCTGCATCTCCATTTGTGTATTTGGTGAAGTATAGCGAGACATAGTTAAGCTTTTCACCACTTCTCTCAAAGAGCGGGTTGGAAAAACTGAACATAAGTGACAACCTGTCCATTTTGTGGTTTTTGATATCGTCTAACACGCCGATTACTTCTATGAAGGATGCAAGAATATAGTGATTGGCCTTGTTGGGGAAGTAAGGTGTACTCTCGTCAGAGAAGGTTGCAGTAACAAAATAAATGCCAACAATGTTTTCGCTCTTTTTCCAATTTTCGAGTAGAGCGCCTGATTGTTTGTCGTGAGGAATGCACAAATAGCCTCGCGCCTCCACGCCGCCTGTGCCCGCCAATCCTAGACACAAGGTAATACAACTACTATTTATCTATAAGGGTCAATTTTGGCCCGATAAGGAAACTCTCTCACTCACTTGACCATAAACAAACAAGAACAAGTTAGACGGTTCTGCCTTTGTACCTATGCGGCTGGGTGGCTATTCTGTACAGGCCGCCCCATAATAACTGCAAATACTCTCAATTCCACTTATGGCATTGCTGTCAGCAAATGCTGCTGTTACTGTTGCTGTTACTGTATTAACGTCCTTGTTTTCAGTAATCAATCCACCTATAGTTTTTTTTAGCAAGCTTAGCTATAGGTATAAAAAAAGAAAAATAAAGGTGCCTGCGGTTTTACACTACAGGCTTATTCTAGTAGGTTTACTAATTGCCATATCAGCAGATAATTAGGTTGGCGATGGCTGCTATACCACAGTTACCTGTATTGGACTGGTTTCCTCCGTTGTTGGAGCCTGTATTGGTGTTGTTCTGTGTTACTAGAGCACTCTGAACTAATATTAGGCTAGGTGTCAACGGGCAAAAGGTCACCTAAATAATTGTGAAGTAGGACGGCGGCTTCGCCATTGGAACAACAACCTTGGAAAGTACTCAATCACAGCTGAGAATATTATCTTGGAGGACATTTCAAAAACCAGAGGATATTATTTTCAACAGCATATATGTTACATAGTATGGTAATGAAATCAACGGGTTGGATTAAAAGGGTCTATGCACAAGCAGGTTTTGGATCACGTCATTCTGTCAAAGCAAAGATAAATGACACGGAGTAAGTAGAGCATGGTACATCTTCTTCCTCTTCTTTGTCCAATTGGTTCTGGGGTAAGAACAAGACATGGTGGATAAATTATCCAAGGAAGACACAATACCGCGCAACAACTATAACGCATAAACGTTATCAGCAGGTTTAAGCCTCTACCTTGCAGACGGTGCAAGTAGGTATCAAGGGCCAGGTCATTACAGTCGTAGTAGGTTAACTGGACGCTATACATAAAGACTAGACTTTGCTATTGATCTTCTAAAAGCGGTCGTAACTAACAAATGCAGCCAAATAACAACAAAGACAACAAACTCGGTGACAGCAACAGCAAAGATTTACCATTGTTAGAAGAGGCAGACGAACTAGCAAGAATCAGGAACTGGACTCGACACTTTGCACTATACATAATGTTCTGCCAAGCAATGTCTGTAGGCGACAAGATAAGGGCTGAAACTTGTATGGACCTCTTCAAAAGAGAGGGGGGAAATTCACTTGTGGATCCAGTTTTTGAGAGACCTCAAAGAAAATGATCAAGTCAGGTGAGACCCAATCACGTTCATCTTTATTTGACTAGGAGCTGCAGCAGCTGCTTCTAAGGTATATCTACTAAGGTTCGTCTGCTATGGCTCGGTTAGACTTGGCCTTTGATTAAGAATCAAGTTTAATAGTCACATACTAGAATATTCAATAATTACAAGTACTACTGAAAGAATCTAAAGAGCAACGGGGTTTCTATGGTAAGAAAGTTTTAACAAAGGTAATGACAAATGTACGCAAGGAGAAGGAAATCTGAAAAAAGGTTACGTCGTGTCTTTGGTGCTTCCATGCCTTGACAGGTCGTAACGGAAATAGATAATATCAGAGGAGATCTACCCCGCACCCGGTGGTTACGCAGAGCCGCAATTGATGAACTTGAACGACAGAAGGAACAAAAGAAAAGCTGTTTTTTATATTATTATTTTTGGTTTTTTTGTGTTGGGTGGTTGCTGGTTCTAGTTGTTCTTGCTCTGCTGATGTTGTTGTTGTTGTTCTTGATTTATTATTATTATTTGTCCTTTCCTTTTC
>JBKPNF010000194.1:0-2258 GCA_046732455.1 Thermoproteota archaeon
GAAGATAAGAGTATAGGACACGCGCATCACAATAGTAGCGACAACACCGCCACCACCAGCAGCAGCTTGCGATGGCAAACAGCAAAACATGCTCTCAGATGTTTGATTGGATGCAACATTGGCGAAGGCATAGGCGCTGCAATAGCCTTTATACTTAGTTGGGACATGATTTCGACGCTTGTGCTAACGGTAGGACTTGCTTTTGCAATAGGATACACATTTACACTTCTTCCAATGCTCAAAACAATGCCTCTAAGACAGGCAGCAAAAGTCACACTAGTTGGCGATACAGCAAGCATTACTGCAATGGAGATTACTGAGAACTCGCTGGTTTTTGTAATACCTGGTTTTATGAATGCTGTGGTAACGGATGCATTATTCTGGTTAGGTCTTGGAATAATTCTGCCGGCGGGTTATGCAGTGGCATATCCTGCAATGTACTGGGCTATGAAGCGCGAACAGAAAAAAGAGGGGATGCCAACACACCACCACCACTAATCAAAATCTGAGAGATAGAAAAAATAATAATAAAAATAAGAAAAAATGCTAGTCGTAAACCAATAATCCGGAGAGCACTCATGAATTATTTCTAATGCCACCTTTACATCAAAGAATATTCTTGTATTCGGTCTACGAACTATCAGGGCTTTTTTGAGACTATCTGAGACTATTTGCAATAGTCTCTAATAGGTCTACACTAAGATAATGGTGAACCTGACTTCGTATGCAGGTTTAGAAGTAAAGGTCATTTGTTATTATTCTTCTTTTTTTCCTGCTCCTCTTTCCACGCTGTATAGCCACCCTCGATAGTCACAGCGGTAAACCCTTTCTTGTTAAGTTCATCAGCACCAATATTGCCTCTGTATCCTCCATTGCAGTAGGTGCAAATCATCTTTCCTTTCAGGTCATCATCTAATTCGCCTTGTCTTCCTTTTCTTATAAGCTGTCCCAGCGGTATATTGACAGATCCTTCAATCTTGCCATCTTCAGTTACTTCATCTGCTTCCCTCACGTCTATAAGGAGAAGATCCCTTTTCTTCTCTGCAAGGTCTTTTGCTGTTATCTTGTCTGCCATTGTATCACATAACCTCTATTGACAATTTGAGTTTTTTTGATGTCACCTTTTTGTATGCAGGGGGCTCTTGTCATTTTTTATGTGGTTTTTCCTTAAGGAAGTCTTTTATCTGGTGCATTCCTGCTTGAAGATGAGATGGTGCATCATCATTTTAACAACAATAAGAAGAATAATGATGTAGTAATAACTGCAGTAGCAACCCTTGTCACGCTGGCAACAATATTCATCCTTATGTCAGGCGGGGCTACTACTCCAGTAGCAGCCACAACAACAACGAGTAACATCACAACAACTACTACTGCGCCATCACCAGGATTAGAATTGTCAGCTCAACCAATCTGGGATGAACAGGCAACAACCACAGGCAGGACTCAAATAAACGAGACACACAGTATAGTATCCTTCATTGGAAATGGCACGATGACAGTACCAGACAGTGATCAGACTGTCAACATGACTAACAACGGTAGTGGACTTGTCTCTCCTGTGCCGGGATATAATGAGACAGTCAGTGCTTATGGAAGGGAGCATGTCTTCTCTGAAGACGATAATGATACTACTGCTATCACGTTTTATGAAATTATACGGTACGACCCTACGACCTTTGAAGGGAAGGGACTTGTGGTAGCAGTGTTTGATAGAAACGCAACTGGCAGTCTTGCACCGTTCAACGGCATGATGGTAGTAGGAACACATGAAGAGGACCCGAGTGCTCAGGCTGCTACTATAACGTTATGGGAGTGGCAGAGTGGGATACCATTACCGACCGGCACCACCCCCGCTGCTACTAATACTATCGAAGAAACTTCTCCTTCTCCAATGAACACAACTACAACGACAAATGCTACTACTACTGCTATTGACACCAATGCAACAGCAGGTGAGGAAGAAGGAGGAGGACAACAACAGCAGCAACAAACAACTACAACGATACGAGCACCACTGCTGGAATAATAATAACAAAGATACCAGAGTAAGCAATTAGAAGGTTTTGCTTGCCTAACTGTTTTATTATTTTAATAACACTCTCCCCTGCGTATAACATCATTTTAAGAAACAGAGAATTTCTTGAAACAACACACACTCCAGACAAAAGGAACATGAAACAAGACTTTATATATATATACACACATACACATACATTCTTCCCAATAGATCACCTAGTGATCATCGTCTTTATCAT
>JBKPNF010000195.1:0-2158 GCA_046732455.1 Thermoproteota archaeon
CCCTCAATTATAAGCCCAGCCCTACCGTACTCTCTGCTGGTGGTGCGCTTGACCTTGCCGCCAAAAGTATCGACTAGCACCTGATGGCCATAACAGATGCCAAGTAATGGTTTGCCCATCTTGAAAATTTCTTTATCAGGCTTTGGAGCATTCTTGGCATAAACACTTGCTGGGCCACCAGAAAATATTATCCCCTTTGGATCAATCTCTTTGATCACTTTAGCGGGTGTGTTGTATGGTAATAATTCGCAGTAGACGTTTGCCTCGCGAACCCGCCGGCAAATCAGATGGCTGTATTGAGAACCAAAGTCTAGGACCACTAATTTATCCATCTTCTCTATATCTCTAGATACTATCTCTACACATCTTTGTCTTTATCTATCTGCCGCTCTTTTCCAGCATACGTGTAAACACCCATGCAGAAGTGTTGAATATCTCCTGCAGGCGATCCTTCTCACGGTATTTATTTATCACAATTCGCTTGATTATGCCGTTGCTGCTGCCGCCACCGCTGGCTCCAATGTCTTGTTCTTCTTCAATCTTGTAATCGAGTGCATCAGATTCTCTGAGCGCTCCTTGACTCACCTTCTCGGCGTCTTTGCTCTTCATACCCTCTAAAATCCTGTTCAAAAAGAATGACTTGAATGGAGGGGTATTGACGTTGAGGTTGATGCCGGGGGCTGGAACAATGACGACTTCATCTGGAGATATCTCGGCGTTTGCAAGCAAAAAGTCGTCCTTGGCGCGCTTGAGCGGTTTGACATTTCGGCTATCATCACCGCCACCACCACCATTATCAGCCGTTGCTCTCAAAGTAGGTGCGGCGACTGCTGCTTCCTGTGGTTGTTGCTGCCGTGGTGCTGATGCTGTCGGGCGAGTCTGCTGCTGAACCTGCGCTGTTGTTGCTGTTGCTGAAATCGGGGGTCCAGCTGGAGCAGAGGTCGCGGCACCAAGGTTTGCAGCAGCTCTAAAGCTACCCTGCTTGAGCAGGTTGTCTATAATCGAAAGCGTCGTGCGCAATCGCTCGACTTCTTCTTGCCTGTCTGATATTTCCTTGATAAGCCACTCGCGTATCTCTGCTGCGCGTCTGATGTCTTCTTCAGAATAACCTGACGACATTAGTAAGCCATCCTACTGCATAAAAGCTATAATAGTTTTTATCGCCGCTGACCCTGTTTTCTACGCTTGTTCAGACTAAACACAATCACCATTGCTGCACCCCAGAGTATGGCCGCAGGAATGTATAGCTGGAAGAACCAGGCCACAGCGCCGAGTACAGCAAAAACCATGCCGACGATAGCTTTTACCTGCCTGCGCCCAAAATTCATGATGGTGATTGATGATTATTATTGTTGCCAGTATTATTATTGGTATCAGTATTATCAGATGGCAAGTGGTGAAAATCCCTTAATTGGTTTCTGTGCTGTGTCAACAAGATGAGAACGAGATTGTTTTGCAAGCATTTCAAGCAGGCGCCTGCCCGCCTGCATCTTTTGCTTCTTGAGCTCTGGATCCAGGACCTTTTCCTTTGAATATTTGCCTATGCTGTTGCCAAAATCCATGCCTACAAGCACTATCTTCTTAGCGCCAAACTCTTCTGCCAAAAAAACGCTCCTGTCACCATCGGTAAATCCTCCAAAGTTGTAGACATTTTCAACAGGGGCAACCTGTGTGGATCCGACTAGCTTTCTGAATTTTGGAACAAGCCTTTTGAGTACGTCAGCATTGTCACCATGTGCATGAACCACCAATATGGCACCACTTTTTTCTGCCTTTTGAAGAAATTTAGGGCTGCCATCAAGGTCAGTAACTACAATATCGGGTTTGATCCTATTTTCAATCAAAAACTGCACAGCATTATCTGCAGCTATCTTGACAAATTTCTTATTTTTCTTAATGTATTTTACCGCTTTCTCGTCTTCTAGGCTGGGGCCAGCTCCTACCACAATGACATTCTTACCCTTGATCTTGCGCAGGAGAACCTTTGGGTCAAGTGCCTTCTTCTTTATCATTTCAGACAGAATTCTTGCAGCTTCCTGATCCTTTTCAGTGCTATATCCAAAATCTGCACGGATTCCCTGATAGTATGGGAACCAGTCTGCGAATTTCATTATTATGCAAGAGAGCATGCGTAGGAGTTACTATTAATATTATCTTC
>JBKPNF010000196.1:0-3849 GCA_046732455.1 Thermoproteota archaeon
CGTCAAATGATGCTTTAATGTTCTTCCTAATGTTGGCAAGATTTGCTCTTCCAATCTCTCCTATCTTTTCTGACTCGGCCTCGGCCTCTGCTTTGGTGCTATCCACTATTTGCTTGGCTTCCTCGTTTGCAATAGTGATAATCTGTTGCTTTAGCTTCTCGATTTCTTCATCAGAGTGGGTAATTATACGCCTTTTCATTTCCTCGACGCGACCATACATCCCGTCTATGTCATTTTCAAGCTCAGATAAAGCACTGACAATAGTTTCGACTGCAGAATGTGAAGTTGGTGGTGGAATTTCAGTGTGCGCAGCCTTTCCCTTTGCCAAGATATCTGAAATCAAAAGTAGTAAAGGGGGATATTAAAACTAAGTGCTAAGTGGCAAGGCTAAGTATGGCCTGAGCCATGTCTCCTTTGCACTCAGTCAGGGCCTGTATCGCCTTTTCCCTAGATACATTAGCTTGCTGCATGACAAGTATAACATCCTCTTCCTTAAAGGCAGGGACCTCCCGTTGTTTTTCTTCAATGTCGGATGCAACAACCTGAAATATAGTGCTGTCTTTGCCCTTCATTTCAATTACCTGCGGCTTGATGAGATAAAGCTCTTTTGTTTCAGTCTTAATAATCACTTCTTCTACATTCTCCATAGTCTTCATGTCAAGGCCCATCTTATCGAGCATGCGCCTCATTTCTCGATTGCCGCGCATCATATATTATATCTCGATTACTCTGTTCTACCTTTTATTCCTTGTCGAACCTTTACTGCTACGCCTTTGCGGTATTGTTTCATCAGCCTTGAGGTGAGCATTGCAATGCCTACGGCTACCACTTTTCTACTATTAGTACCACCGCCATCATTTTCATCACCACCAACACTATTGCTATCAATGACTGCAACGTCTGATCCAACTTTGATATTAGAACCGCACCACTCGACGTGCTTGCAGAAAAGCGACCGACCCTCGCTTACAAATGGCACAGCCTCAGGCACAGGCTCAACACAGTTCTCCAAGAACTGATTGCTATTCTCAAGCAGGTACTGAGCGCCGGCAATGGTAAGTGCAAGCCCACCATCGGTCCGCAGCGTCATGGCCAGCTTGCCACCTATGCTAAAGTTCTTTATTCGGCCAGTCCGCCTTGAAAAGTCAAATTGAATATCAGCAGGCAGAGCATCTGAAACTCCCGCTCCAAATATGGCATCGACGTGTCTATGTACTTTTTCCTTTGCATCGATAGGCAGAGGATTCAACTTGTGATAGTGTTCTCTATATGCTAATATATATAATTGCGTTTGCCGCCCCCTATCTATATAGATGCACATTAAGAATATATAGAACACCGAGATAATCTACCTCATTGGAAAAATTGAATAGCGAAGAGTATGATGGGAATAGCAAAGGCTTCTCGCAAAGCGAAGAAACTAGAAAATTGCAATACACCGGCGGCTCTTCGTACATTGTATCTTTACCAAAAAAGTGGATTCAGGACTTGGGCTTGAGACAGGGAGACCATGTTGTAATTTTAAGACAGGGCAACTCAACACTCCAAATAGCACCTGCATCAAAGAGATCCATCAAGGAGCAAAAGGAAGCGACAATTGAAGTAGGCAAGGACCACAACCCGTATTTTATTGCGCGCAAGCTGATTGCTCTCTATTTCGTGGGCTTTAACGTAATCAACGTTGTCCCCAAGGAGGACAGGCTGCTTGTGGAGCAGAGGGAAGTTATCAAGAACATCATCCGGCGCGTCCTTATGGGCACGGAGATTATTGCAGACTCAGCCACAGGCATCACCTTGCAAGTACTTATCAATCTACTTGACTTGTCTGTTGATACAGCATTCAAGCGAATGTTACTTATCTCCAAGTCGATGTATCGTGACACTCTTCTTTCTCTGAGAGAAAATAATGTTGAGCTTGCACAAGAAGTAGTCAAGTCCGACGACGAGGTTGACAGATTCAGCTTTTACATCGTGCGCCAATTGAAGATAGCGATCAAGAATGAATATTTGTTGAAAGAGATAGGGCTGGAGGAGCCGCGCAACTGCCTAGGATACAGACTGATAGCCAAATCAGTTGAGCGGGTGGCAGACCATGCAGTAAAAATAGCCAAGGATGTGATAGAGATACGCCAGCCGCTCAACAAAGACATTGTGGAGAAAATATCCAACATGAGCTACTTTGCTCTAGAGGTGCTCGACGACTCATGTCTGTCAATGTTTAAGCGTGACTACGAAGCTGCTGATAGAGCGATTGAAAAGGCGCGTAAGATAGACGAGATGGAAAAGGCGATACTGCGCGCAGTGTCTAAACCTCGCGATGTCAACGAACTATATAGGATCAAGCTGATAACGGAGAATATCCGCAGGGTTGCAGAATATGCAAGTGACATTGCAGAAATAGTGATAAATATGACAGTTCAGAAGACTCTGAGAAAAGGCTAAATCCGCCCCTCACACATTTGAGTCAACATATGTCGTATTGCGAGCTTTGCGGGCACCAGACTTTTGAGAAAAAGATGGTGGTGGTGGACGGCACGGTATTCAATGTTTGCACTGCATGCTCAAAACGAGGAAAGCCCTATGTACTGCCGCAGATTGCAGCCAAGAAGAAAAAGTCGCTTGCAGCAAAACCACAGAAAAAGATTGGGCTAGCAGATGAAACTATCCTTACACCTAACTTTGCAAGGCTGATAAGAGAAGCCAGAATGAAGATGGGCATGACACACGAACAGCTTGGTATGAAGATGAACGAGAAGGCACAGCTTCTGAAAAAGTTTGAGACAGGTTCTCTCAAACCCGATGAGATACTAGCAAAAAAGCTAGAACGCTACCTGGCGATTAAGCTGTATATCAGTGCCAATAGCGATGAGGAATAAATGGCAAATTACAGAAAGGCCATTCTCATAACATACCCTGTTGAGCAGGCGATAAATGAAGCAATATCGCTTGCTGATGCTGCGGGATATTCTATCATCAAGACTGTGACCCAACATCAGATAACAAAATCAAGATTTGGGATTGGTCGTGGAAAAGCAGAAGAAGTAAAGGAGATTGTCAAAGAGATCAAGCCGGATGTCATCATATTCGACGAAACGATCAAGCCAAATCAAATATACAATCTGGCAAGCCTGTGTAAATTGGAGATAATTGACAGGGAGCGTTTGATCTTAGAGATTTTTGAACGGCGAGCAAGTACTGCTGAATCGCACATACAGATCAAGCTTGCTCAATTGCGCTATGATATGGCAAGGGCGCGTGAAAAGGTCAGACTTGCAAGGGTAGGAGAGCAACCAGGATTCTATGGACTCGGCAAATATGAGGCAGACATCTATTTCCTTGATATAAGGAGGAGAGCCGCGATGCTAAAGAAAAAGCTTGAAAGAGAGGAAACAAGGCGGCAGTTGCACAGGAACCAGCGGGCAAAGGTCGGCTTGCCTACAGTATCACTTGCTGGCTACACTTCTGCAGGCAAAACCACGCTGTTCAACAAAATGACAGGCGAGACCAAAGTCACTGGACAAGGTATCTTTACTACTCTTTCTACATTTACTCGGGCAATAGACTTGCAGGGGGGCAAAGTATTGCTAAATGACACTATTGGCTTTATCAGCAAGCTGCCACCATATATGATCGATGCATTCAAATCAACTCTTGATGAGCTGACCTATGCGAGCCTTGCACTTTTGGTGCTTGATATAAGCGAGCCGGCTGATGAAATAAGAAGAAAATTTGAAAGCTCTCGCGACGTAATAAACGAGTTTGAGGTGCCAGACACAAAGATAATCTATGTTCTTAACAAGTCTGACTTGACCACTGTCGAAGATGCATACCAGAAGGCCGATCAACTTG
>JBKPNF010000197.1:0-4179 GCA_046732455.1 Thermoproteota archaeon
ACCGGTCTTCACCAGCTCGTCTACAAGCGCCTTGTCTTCCACATCATTGTTCTCAGAGCCAGTAAGTCCTCTAAACAGTTCCATAAAGGTTTTTTCCTTTGAAACTACGCTTTGAGGCTTCCCATACAGGACACCGAGGTCTGTCTTTCCTGTGTTGACGTCGACACCAGCAGTCCTCATCATCTGGTCTACAAGGTAGATCGCACGCCGGGCATCCTCTGCGTCCACCATATCCTTCAATAGCAACCTCGCACGAGCAGAGGCAAGCCTGATCAGGCCTTCAAGCTGCCTTGGAGTCACTGTTATCATTCCTTCTGACTCGATCCTTCGCATGTCCATATAATAACTGCGAACAATTTCAATTGCGTCGGGCGTTAGTGCTGGCTCGATCTGCTTTGCATATGATAGATACTTGCTGAAAAGGTCGATATCAATCGCAGGCCTAGCCGCTTTTCCCGTATCGCGGTGTATTTCTAAGATATGGCTTGCCACAAGGTTGTCCTTCTCCTTGTCTGGATTATCTCTGACTATGAATATCAGATCAAACCTTGTCAGTAGTGGCACTGGCAGGTTGACATTTTCTGTTATGTTTTTGTATGGGTCATATTTGCCATATATTGGATTTGCTGCAGACAGGATCGACGTTCTTGCATTCAGGGTAGCTACAATGCCCCCCTTTGCCACCGAGCAAGTCTGCTGTTCCATCACCTCGTGAAGAGCAGAGCGGTCTTCCGGCTTTATCTTGTCAAACTCGTCAATGCATACGATTCCTTGATCGCCCAATACGACGGCACCTGCTTCTAGCATCATGATCCCTGACTTGTCACGAATAACTGCAGCTGTCAGGCCAGCAGCGGTAGAACCCCTACCGGATGTGTACAGCCCTCTTGGAGCAATCTTGGCAGTGAATTTTAACATCTCGGATTTGGCCGTACCAGGGTCACCTACTAAAAGCACGTTGATATCACCTCTTCTTGTCGAGCCGTCCTCAAGCCTCTTTGTCACTGAGCCTACAATAAGCAGCAGTATTGCTTCCTTGATAGGCTCATGGCCATAAATATGGGGAGCAAATGAGTCAATCAGCTTCTCGTAAGCATCGGGCTTACTTGCTATAATCCTTATTTGTCGCTCGTCCTCCGTGCTTATCATTATTCTCTCAATAGACCTTGTGTCCTTGCTTCCTGCCCTGCCACCAAGATACTCGATGTTATTTCCTTCCATACGAAGCCGGAATAGGCTGGTCTTGGCCTGTGGAGCCAGCTGTTCCTGCTCTATTCTAATAATGCCTGTGAGTATGATTCTATCGCCAGGGCGGCACTGGTCCACAAGGTCACTCATGACAGTAACTTCAATGTAGTGTGGCAGTTGGCCTGCAGGCAGATCTTCGGGCAGCTCCTGTAGCCGCACTAACTGGAAGTCGATAAATAGGCTGCTCTCGGGATCCATTTCGAGTTCTTTTTCAGAGCACGCATGGCATTTAAGCGGCTTTTTCATTGCAAGACCTTTGAGCTGTGCCTCTGTGACTGTGTTGCAGTTAATGCATTTGTACGCAACCTTCTTGGCAAGTGGCTTGACTTCTGATGAGCGCACGACCATGCCAGAGATGCTCACAAGCTTATTTATCAAGTCGGCGTTTATTTCGCGCAGGCCCTTTTGCACAGTATAGTTGCCTATTCTGACCCGGATCTTTTCACGGATCTCTTGCTCATAATCAGGATGGATCTCGCGCAGAACCGATAGTACTGCTTCGTTGAATGCCTCAAGATATTCATCGGGCTTATGCGTTATCTCTTTGGCAAGGAGAGGGTTATAAGAATCGAGATCAATATAGTCTACGATAAGCGACTGAGCGCCTGACGCCATCATGTTATTTATCCTGTCAAAATACTTGTAACTGCTATCGCGGTCTTTGAACGCTTTGAGGAACTTTTCCAGATCGTTTGCAAGCGCTGCGGTGGTCTGCTGCTCAGACAAACTTCTTTAGCACTCCTTTTTTGAATTTCGTTGAAATATTGTTTATCATAATGTAAAGCTCCTTCTCTTCCGCAGCTAGCTTGGATTCAAGCTCGGGTGAAAGCGATGAGGCGGCAGCCAGCTTGACTACTTTTTCAAGTCGAGAGGCTACAAATGTATTTAGGGAAACTACAAGGTTTTCTCTTTCCCGATCCTTGAGGCCTTCAAGGTAGTCATTGACTCGGACGTAGAAGTCAACATCGACACCAGAGAGGTCGTGGGGCTTTGCAATGCGCTCGCGATTCAAGGTCCGCGATATATACCCGGTGATGTCGTTTGACTGAATTTCCACAGCATCCTGCTCGACAAGAATCTTAGCTATCCAACGCGGAAGAGAGGACATATCACCTTCTTTTGCATCAACCACAAGGTTGCCCACGCTCATCTTAGAATCCTTTTTAAATGTCACCCTGACCTCCTCCAGCATATAGCCTAGCTGGTAAATGCTTTGAATAGCTTCAATCCTTGGCTCTGAGCGTGGGGTGTTGGCCATCTGGAGAGATGTTAAGAATGGAGTACTTATTATATATCATATCAGCGCAGCTTTTGTAAAGCTAGTAGCTAGCTTCGACTGTTTAATCGGAAATTAGAGCTTGTGATGCAAAATAGCAACCTATTAATGGTTTAACGACTTCAGTGAAAGCGCTTCATGTTGCAGTCGGCCAAAAAAACAGATCTGGTGAACCTTATGTGGTCTGAGAAATACAGGCCAAAAAAACTAAGTGAGGTGGTTGATCAGAAGGAGATAATCAAGGGCATAAGCAACATGATTAAGAGCCCTGATATACCTCATATGCTGTTCGCCGGCCCTGCGGGAGTTGGCAAGACCACTACCGCGCTCTGCATTGCAATCGAGCTCCTAGGAGAAGAGTGGAGAAAGAACACGCTCGAACTAAATGCATCAGATGAGCGGGGCATTAAGATGGTGCGGGAGCGTGTAAAAGAGTTTGCAGCTTCGATCAAGCTGGCAGGTGACAAGGAATTTGGTAAGCCCAAGATAATCATACTTGACGAAGCTGACGAGATGACCTCTGAGGCCCAGACTGCCCTCAGGCGCATAATTGAAGATAGCGCAAGGACGACTCGATTTGTTATTATTTGTAATTATCTATCTCAGATAATTGAGCCGATACAGAGCAGGTGTGTAGTATTCAGATTTACACGCTTGCCAAAGGAAGATGTTATCGATCATTTGAAAATGATCTGCGAACAACAGAAGGTAAAATATGAAGAAGAGGCCCTTGCTCAGATATATGAGACAACGGGCGGCGACTTGCGCCACTCAATAAACATTCTGCAAGCTGCAGCAGGTATGGGTTTTGTATCTGCGGCAAGTGTTACAGCAGCTATGGGACTTTCAGGTAGGGCAAGAGTGGGCGAAGTGCTGCGCCTTGCTATGTCTGGCAAGTTCAATGAATCCAGAGCAAGGCTTCTGGAGCTGACACAGGTATACGGGATGTCAGAGGGCGACTTTATGAAGTATGCAAACCAGGAGGCATATGAAATGGACATCGAAAAGCCAGAGGAGTTTGCAGCTATAATGGCAGAGTACGATTACAGGCTTACTGCAGGCGCGCATCCAGAAATTCAGCTTTCGGCACTATTGGCGCAGCTAGGCAGGCTGGCTAAGAAGTAGCTAGAGCAGGGGACATAGATGCCTAATATTTGCAATAGAGAGCTCACTTGCTATGTCATCTTCATTAGGTAAACTCGGTTTTTATGGCGTACTCTTCTGCACAATGTATCGGATGACTGGCCATATCTGCAGCAGCTCTTATGCTCAGACAGGCTGATGGGACTATCTCGTTCTGTAGACATCTGCAACCGTGGCAACTCCCATCAGTGACATAGCTGTTCTTAGAATAAAGGACCAGATTAGGCTCAGGAGCAAGAGCTTTTACTACCCACGTCTAGCTAGTATTCTTCCTCAAACTCTTCACCGCCCTCATCCTCTTCTACCTCTTCAAAGTCCTCCTCTAGCTCTTCGCGTTCTTCGGCGCTCTTATACGGAAGATCTGCTTCGCCAGGCACGCCGCACACAGGACACTTGAACTCTATCGTCTGACCCTCGAGGTCTAAGGGGAACTCTTTGGAAAAGACCTCGTCGCATTTTGAGCACACAAGTGTAGTCTGGATGTTGTCCTGGCTGAACTTGTGTGATTGCAC
>JBKPNF010000198.1:0-8973 GCA_046732455.1 Thermoproteota archaeon
TGTTCGTCTCGTGGGCTCGGAGATGTGTATAAGAGACAGGATTTGTTGCATTCCATCTTTGGGTTTGACATCAATCCACATCTTGTATTTACCAGCTTTTGCGAATGTGTGTACTATATGGAAAATACCCGTTTCTCTATTCAACTTTGGATGAATGTGAGCAAAATGTGAGAGGTCTTCCTTATTGACGATTATCAAATGCATAAGTTTGTCATGTATTATATCAAATTCCTTGATTGGTTCGCCTACCTTTTGCTCAGTTACTATCAAGCTTAACTCAGTTGGTTTGCCTGCTTCTGGAGTTGCTGGAACAAATTGAACATTGACATTGTAATTTATCGACTCAGGAATCATAGAAGTGGTAGCCGTTGACGTAGTCATTTCGGTGTGTGCTGAGTGGTGAGCTTGATGATGCTCGTCACTACTACTATGAGATTCTCTTTTACGCATTGGTAACTCCCCTTTATTCTGTGAATGCGGCGGTATATGCTCCTCAGCTTGGGAGCCGCTGTTGCTCTCTTGTCTGACGAAGTGCTGATGCTGCTCGTCTTCCATATTCCATCTTTGAACCTCAAGTCAAAAATGGATTTCTGTGTTAGAGCAGTCACATCTTTTCCAGATCTTTTGATTAGAGGGGATGGTGGTGTTGCGTTTGCATTCCTCCTTCTCCTCCTCTTTTTTGTTCACGCTTCATAGCCCAGTACATTGCAGGATAAGCCACTGCATAACCTCCTGGTAGTATTATTCCAAGACCTAGCCAGAATAATGCATCTGTTAGCGCAGCATGCATGAAGCCTGGAATGACAAATACTAGCGAGTTCTCAGTAATTTCCATTGCAGCAATGCTTGCTGTATCACCAACCAATGTGACTCTTGCTGCTTGTCTTAGAGGCATTGTTTTGAGCATTGGAATTATTGTAAAGGCATATCCTATTGCAAAGGTAAGTTCTACCGTTAGCACAAGTGTCGAAATCATATCCCAAACCAGCAAATTATCGGGTCAAATAACTTTCTCATGTGTCTCTATGAGATCCTATCACATTTGTAGATAAAATGCAAGCAGGATCCATTTTTTAAGATAGTAGCGCACACACATGTATGTACAACACCTAAGACAATGAACGAAGATAATAAGCCCGTTGAGGTTGAAGTACGGAATTGGGGTGGACATTCATTTACAGTGGAAGGTATAAATGATCAATTAGAAAAACTGCTCAAAGAAAATAAGGTAATTCACACTCTTGCTTTAAGACACAATGGCAGGATGGTTCGGATTAGCAGAGACGTCAAACTCAAAGCAAGAAAAGACTGCTATTTCACACCTGAGCTTGACACCGCTGCTATTGACAATCCGCTTAATTACGGTACAATATTTGAGTATGCGGACTTGGATAACTCTTTATGATAATATGTAAAGTATTGTAATGTTCTTGGAATTATTGTATTGAATATTTCATAAGAATAGGTTGTACATATGTTGCTGCTCTGATAAGTCAAGTACTAGTGCTATCAAAGTTTATGCTAACTGCCGAGAAATAATCCTTGAAGGTAAGAAACTAAGAGGAGAGGCGAGGGAAGAGACTGAGAGCACACACATATCATGTATATCTATCTCTTGGTTGCCATACAATGCATGTATATGTTGTGTGCCTGCCTCTCTCTCTCTCTCTCTCTCTCTCTAGCTCACTTCCTCATTCATCCTGATCTTATGTTTAACCGCATAATGATTTACGCGAACAATGCTATTGTTGCCAAAAGTAAGTAACGTATCTATCTGGGGTAACCCGAGTTAGTTAGTCTGATCTATTGAAAAAAGTGGATTTTCGGAAATTTCATGTTTTCTTTTGCTCTTTTTCTAGGCTGAACTGATGAGCCGGCCCTTTGACCAACTGCCTCTTTATCTTGATAAGGCCGCCACTTCGTCCCAATTTATTGCTAGACAGCCTGTCAAATGTAAAATGGAAGCCGATTAGGGGTGCAAACACCACTGCAGTTAGCGCCGCCAAGTGATAACTCTGCAGGTACAATAGATAAAGCGTAATGCCTGCACCAGTCATTATTTCAATCCAGGTACAGGTGCACAGCTGTATCGCGACTTGCTTTAGATTCATATCTACACTAGAGTTCGTCACTTCGACTATTTCATTTTTTCTAGATCTTGGCCCTCATGACTACTACCATTCTGCACCTTAGTGGCGAGCTTTTTGGATAGCTTGTATCCAAAGCCCATAGCAATAAAAAGGGTAATCAAGCCTGCACCCATGGTTATGATAAGGTTAGTCTTGATGATATAATGCATCACAAGCGTCACCGCTATGGCAGGAATGGAAATGATGAGCGCCAAAACTGTGCTGGCGACAAAAACTCGGGTTGCAGTAACCTTGTTTGGCATGCCGCTCATCTTGCTTTCAATAAGGATTTTAATTTATTAGTATTACCTTGCAGCCAAAAATAATTTATTCCCAGCCAATTTGTTGCCTGTAATATTTCGCCAGCTTGGCATGCCTCATCCTTTCTCCTGTAGCCTCAGTCTTTTCCATCTTCCTCATATGAGAGCGAAGCTGGCTGAGGTCGCACATACATACACCTGCGATTGGCTTATACTTTGTTCTCGATATCTCATGTTTTTTGTGATCGGCGTAGAATATCGGTAGCTTGGTAAGGCCTACAGTCGCCAGCATGCCGCCAACTATCCAGTAAATGATGCCGGTAGAGACCATCGAGGTAAGCGGACTGACTGCTGCTGCAAACTGCAAATATGCCAGAGGAAGGAATATTGAGAGCACGATTCCGATCGGCGTGGCAAACATGGAGAAGGCGGAGAATCTATCGTAAGGCTCTACTTCGCGCTCGAACTGGTTAAGCAATTTTTCCAACTTGTCATCCAGTTTTGTTTCTTCCTGAAGGGGGGAAAGTTCCATTTGCTATTATTACTTTGTCTAACTGTAACTATTAAGTTTATCTGGACTTTCTTATTTTTGGAAGTTCTACACTATCTCCATCAAAATTTAATTTTTTTATATAGATAGGGCAAATTATTGGGGATAAATAAATCTCGCGACTGTTTTGGCTTGGCATAACGCTGAAAAAATTTACATGTAACTTCCACAGGACTAAAAATTCACTTTTATGACCAACACATGACATAATATTGTATAATTATGTTAATATTGCTTTTGACATTTTATTGGGTCAATATTAATATTTCAATCTTTCTCAATGAAAGTTGAGAGAATAATGCCACAACAATCCAAATTATTGTTTTCAAGTCGGAGACTTGAAAATGTATCCCCCGACACCCTTATGAAGTCATTCTGGGTCAGTTCTGCGCTTGCGTTGATAATGGCGCTTCCTCCGCTTGGGATATTTCTAGCGTTCTATTACAACGGCGGCAACATTCTTGCTGGTACGATTATAGGATTTGGTGTACACTATGTCCTTCTGGCAGTGTCTGAAAGGGTATCAAATGCACTATCAGGTCTATTTGACGATTAGCCTTTTCTCATCCTCCTATGCTTTTTATAGAGTATTCAACGAACCAAGGCAGCATTATGAGCAGCAAAGTCAGCATGCCAAGCAAGATTTTCGGCACTGTCCTCTCACATGGTCTGAGGGGCAGAATGTTAACGAAAGGCGAGCTCCAGACACTTGCAGAATCCCGCGACATCGAAGAGCTTGTCACTAGGACGAAAAATACCGTCTATCTTGATGCACTTGCCAAGCTCACCAAGCCGTATACTGCGGAGAAGGTGGAAGGGGCACTGCGTGAATATCTGGTCAACATACACGCCAAGATGGTGACTATCGCAGGCGGCTCCACGATATTGGACGCTTATTTTGTCAGGTACATTACCATGGATCTAAAGCTCGTGCTAAAGGGCAAGGCATTGGGCAAGACTTACGAAGAACTTCTCCCCAAGATCAACTTGAGGGCTGAGGAACTAGTGGGTAGGCGTGATCTCGTGATAAAAGCGCTTGTGGCCAAGGATCTTGATGAAGCAGTGGCCTCACTTGCAGGGAGTGAATTTGGTGAAGATGCAGCCAGGGCAGTGGCAGCCTATAAGGAAAAGAGGGATGTCAGGCTGTTTGACACTTATCTTGATCACGCACTTTACCACGCCCTTGATAGGGCACTGGCAACTGACTCGCAGTCTCAAGACGTAAAAAAGCTGGTCTCAACTGATATTGACTCGTACAATGTCCTGGCGGTCCTCCGGGGCAAGTTCTGGGGATTGAGCCAGCAAGACATTACCGACCTGATAGTGACTACTACGCCCAAGGTTACGCGGGAAAGCCTTCAGAAGATGATTAACACAGAAAAACCGTCAGAGGCTATAGGAGAGCTCAACAATACCGTTTACCGAGACATTATTCCACAAAATGCAGCAAACGACATTGACGCAATAATGCAGCTTGAAGCGGGCTTTGAGTCAGTGGCGCTTAAGCGTGTAGTCAGCTCATTTCGTGCGGTGTTCACGGTAGCGATAATGCTGTCAGCCATCAAGTTGATGATGATTGAAGTAAAGAACCTGGCGGCAATTGCGGCAGGCGTAGAACAAAAGGTTCCTGCAGAAACGATAATGTCTCGGCTGACCAGGCTAGTGTAAAAAAACCAAGCGTGTCTATAACTTGTCAAAAATTAGAAATTATGCACACTATTTCTTGGCCTGAACCGGCACCTCCTTGGCCTGAACCGGCACCTCGCTGTCTTTCCAGACAAAGTTACTATAGAGCATCTTAGGCACGATCTTCTTGAACTCTGTTCCCTCGCCTACATACCACTTGGGGAACCACTCGTACAGGTGGAGCCTGATAGTCTGAATGTATACAATGAGCCCTTCAATAAGCATTATGCCAATGTTACCACCGATAAGTACCGCGTAGCCGCCTCCATGCTCAAATGCGTCGTTGACGGTCACCAGCAGCGCAGAGTGCACTAGCAGCATGATTCCGAGTCGAGAGTAGCTGATCGTGTTTGACAGCATTTCTATGATCCTCACCATGATGACTTCGACTATAATTCCCACCAGCCCTCCGCCCTCGTCTCTGCCTTGCGCCTTGAGATGCTTCTCTTCTTTTATTCCGCCAATTATCATGATGACAACGGTAGCAATGATGACCAGTGGTGCGGCCTTGGCCACAAGATCTACAGTAACCCAGAAGCCAAAGACAAGCGTCAGCCACGGCACTGGCTCTGTATGAGTCTCGCCCGTGATGCCAAACATACCAATAATGTCATAGCCTGACCCGATAGCAGCGAGTATCAGAGCTACCACCGCGAAGTACTGTAGGATTGTCGGGATATCGTGGTAGAACACCATCGACTTGTTGCCCTGCTTATAGTCGGCACTAAGCCTCAGGAAGTATGCCATCAACAGATGCACTATGCCTATCGCTATAGATACCTCCAGTATCTTGACCACTTGTTCAAACGTCAGTTCAGAGACGCTCAGGAGCCCAACAAAGCCGAGCGGTGCAAAGATTGGCGCAAGAATTGCGATCTCTTCAAAGTGGAACCCAAACATCTCGCCAGTTCCAAGACCTGCCAGCGTGGCAGCTGCGCCACTTGCTGCAATGAGGGTTCCCCATGTTCTAAGTGATCCATTACCTCTATATCGGAAAAGCATGCCTAACCCGAACAAAAGTATACCGTGCCCAAAATCGGCAAACATCAGTCCGTAAAAAGCCGGCCAGACAAAGGCGATAATAGGCGTAGGGTCGACTTCACCGTACCTCGGTAGCCCCTGAGTTTCAGTTATCACTTCAAAGGTGCGGGTATACGACTTGTTTGTAAGAAGCGTGGGCAGGATTTCTTCTCCTTCTCCATGATTGTCAGCGTTCAGATGCACGTCCTCGATTACACTGACATAATCCTTAGTCATGCTCTTAAACTTCTTCTCCATCTGGTTTGGAATGTAACCCTGAATTACCGCAAAGTTGCGAGTGCCACCTGGCTTCCTAGTAGTTTCAAGCACGTCCTTGGCAACCTTGGCTGCTTCATGCAAGGAAAGAACCTTGGTCAAAAGCGATTTCTTGAGTTTTTCAATATTCTTTTCGATCTCTGCCTGCTTGGCTTCAAGCTCCTTGACCTTGGCGTCTGCTTTAGCATAGGCAACACTTGGATTCTGTGGCATGTTGGCCGGAATCTGGAGCGGGTGGACCCCAAAGCTCCTGAGTGTCTTTGTTATGCGGTCAGAATCGTCAGCTGCGCCGAAAACCACCATCGATAACTTTTGCTCGGAGAGCTTGCTAGTATAAATCGGCAAGTCGCCTAGCGCTCTTCGAATCTCGACTTCATCTGCGGAATCGATTATAAACAAGCCGGAAAAGAAATGTTTAATCTTGCCAAAAAGTGTCAGGTCAAGGTTAACTATGGCTGCCATTTCAAGCGCGTCTTTAAGGCTACTGTACTCTTCAAGTTCCTTAGCAACCTTGTTCCGCTCTGCAATCATCTTCTTAGGATTGTCCAAAATGGCTGCGCTCTTGTCCTCCAAGTCTGCGATAAAGTTCTGCATGTTTTCAATGAAGTAATCGGTCTTTCCCTTTGGGGCACCCTTGAACATCGTGTCCATAACACCAGTTTCAAGAGGGACGCCAAGATCCTTGACGACTTCATCTATTTCTTGAAAAAGCCTCTGTGCCTTGAGCAAAAGGTCGTCAAGGTAGGGGTTAGAATGCTCAGAAGGAGTCTGGATGGGGTGGAACCATTCAAGCTCTGCCAGCCTGCTCACCACTTCCTGCGTATCTACCCGGGGAAGGACTATGGTGGCTTTCATTAGTTTGGCTAGTCCCATTCTTGCCTACCGTTAATTTTAATCTCTTTAAAATCTTTCCGTTTGGAAATGAAAAAGGAGGGATAGAAAAAACTTTCTTAGGTCTGGCCCAAGATGATAAACATCATGACTATACCATAGATAGCGATCGATTCGACCATACCTACGATGATGAACACTCTTGACTGCATCTTGGGATTGTCGCTAATTGCAGCAAGACCTGCCGCACCTACGAATCCAAGACCAATGCCTGCTCCCAGGGCTGCCAGGCCAAACGCCATACCTGCTCCTATCAGCTTCGATGACCCCGCGTCGCCTCCAGCTGCTGGGCTTTCCTGCGCAAACGCCTGACCCGCCAAGCCTGCTAAACCAACCGAGGTAAGAACCACCAAAAGTGAAATTATGATGCGTCCGTTCAGCTTCTCCATATAAGAGTTCGAGATAAAATGCCATATTTAACTATAACTATAACTATTGAAAAGGTGAAAATAAGGATTAAATTTTAGATAGCGCTTTGCGCTTGCTTACAGCAATGTCGTTTTTGATCTTTTCCACCATCGAGTCGTGCACGGCCTTGAGCTGTGCATTGGCCTTTCCAAAATAATTTGAAATCTCCTCTGTCATGTCTTTGCGCTTGCCTCCTCTTCTACCACCTTTTTCTTATCCAGTACTGCTTTAACCTTCTTGAGTCTGACAAATTCTTCGCGCTCGCGCTCCTCCAGGGTTGCCTTGATGAAGTATATTGCATGTTCATATTGCGGTATGATAACATATTCCAGTGCGTTGATCAGCTTTTGAGTACGCTCTAACTCTTTTGCAAGGCTAAATATTGCATTTTCGTATTCTGCCGCCTTGCATATGCCGGGGAGCATGTTCTTGATGAGCTTGGCCGCCTTGTCGACGGATGCGTTTGTTTCGACAAAGCCGTATGACAGCTGCTGCATGCCCTTCTCTGTCTTGACCTGCAGCGTTGGTATTTTAACATCTACGATACGCCTGACGTTGACGTCGACTTCCATTATACTGGGGGTCGAGTCCGATATTGATTCAAGAGTCATTGTGCCAAGTGACATATATGCATCATAAACAGAGCTGTATATTTCACCCAAGGGTGTCCATATATCTTCCCTTGCCTTGTTTGCTTCTTCGATCATTTCGTCTATCTTTTTTAGCAATACTTCGCGCTTGTCGTCTAGAATCTTGTGTACCATCTTGGCTACCTGCATCGAACGCCTTATCTTGATAAGCTCGATCTTTGTTGCAGTAACCCTGCCTCCAAAGGACATATTTCTCCACTTCTCACCCTTTGTAATATTGCCTTACATGCTTTTCTTTGATCTTGGTCAACTCGCCTTCGGGCAGACTTGAGAGTATGTCCCATGCTCTAGTTAGCGTTTCTTCAAGTGTCCTGTTCTCGTCAGGTGCCTGCTTTAGGAAGTGCTGCTCAAATCTATCACCAGCATCTAAGTACTTCAAGTCTACGCCTGTAAGACCTGCTCTGCCGACAATCTCTGCAAGTGCCCTGACCTCCTGCGCCCTTGAATAAGCATCGTAAAGCTGGTTGCCAACTTCCATGTGGTCTGACCTGGTTTTTCCTTCGCCTACTCCATCTTTCATAAGCCTTGAAAGTGACATGAGCACGTTTACTGGCGGGTATATGCCCTTTCTGAAGAGATCACGCCCAAGGACAATTTGGCCCTCAGTGATATATCCTGTCAGGTCCGGGATCGGGTGAGTAATGTCATCAGCAGGCATAGACAGGATCGGCACCTGAGTTACACTGCCGTTCTTGCCCTTGATCCTCCCTGCGCGCTCGTAGTTGTTTGCAAGATCTGTATAGAGGTACCCTGGGTAGCCCTTTCTGCCGGGGACTTCTTCCCTTGCTGCGCTGATTTCTCGAAGAGCCTCTGCATAATTGGTCATGTCAGTGAGTATCGCTAGCACATGCATACCTAGGTCAAATGCAAGGTATTCTGCCACAGTTAGGGCCACCCTTGGAGTGATGATTCTTTCGATCGCAGGGTCATCTGCTAAGTTGAGGAACAACACAGAACGTCTCAGCGCGCCTGACTCTTCAAGACTACGCTTGAAGTACTGCGCTTCAGAGTACTGCACACCAATAGCTGCAAAAACGACGGCGAAGTCCTCATTTGTTCCAACGACTGACGCTTGACGTGCAATCTGGGCTGCCAGGATGTTG
>JBKPNF010000199.1:0-2602 GCA_046732455.1 Thermoproteota archaeon
CTATAATCATCGTATTGCCTGCAACGCACATCATCACTTTTGCATTGATAGGACAGACGATATTTGATGATGGTGAACGTCCGAGGTTTGACATGTCTGGCGGCCCGCCAGACAGCCCTGCATTTAGAATAGTACAGGCTGTTGTAATTGGCACAGTCCTCTTCTGGATAGGGATAGGCATTAGGCAGTGGTTCGTCCTTTCAAAATGGACCAAAAAGTACAAGCAGTACAAACAGCTTCAGAAAAAGATCGACGAAAAGTTGGATTACGATAGTGACGCCGTCAAAGGAAATGAAGGGCAACAATAGAGTAAAGGCACGTAATTTAACATACACTATTTGAAGAGAAATTTGAACCTACAAGGACCTAGCCTAGTTTTATTCATCTCAATAGAGTATTCTCTGAATTAGTCACCCGTTTTCTTTATTGATGTTTTATTGTAATACCATAATTCTCTCTAAATTCTATTACACCGCTTCTGAAATAAAGAAATAAAGAATGACATCGCTCTTTATAACACAATACTTCCATACTATGTGGTACAAAATGATGGATTGTACATCCTTATGAGTCCTATCAGAACAAGAATAGTCTATCAGAATTACATGATATATCTATGCCAAGGATTAAGGATCAATCATTCTTATTCATAACTTGAGCATATAACCCCTAATAGTGATGTTTGTCTGGGCAACCTTAATGGAAGGCAAAAAACTTCTCTTTTTATTACCTGTAGGACTGGCTTTGCTACTATGTACATCCGTACTAGTTGCGTCAGTTAGCTCTACAGCGTTTGGACAACAGCAACAACCAAATTCAGGTGGAAACCAGAACATGACTGCGACGACAAACACTGGAAACAGTAGTGGGACATCAACCGCTGGCACTCTTGATTGTGATAAGGCCTCATCTGTATTGAGAGGACTGATAATTCCAAATCCTGCGGGGGTATGCGATATAGCCGTACCGCTGCAAGGTGTTCAGGTGCATGATACCGCGACAGGAGCAAGCCTCAACAACCTACTAATTATGAATCCACTGTTTGAATTCTCGCCATCGTCTAACCAGACAGCAGGAGCTACAACAACAGCCGCCAATCAAACAACGGTATACGGCTTTGCAGAATTTGCATTGATGGGAGGACAGCTACCCTCTGCAATGAGGATGTTATCCAACTCAAGCTGGAACGTTGTCGCGGTGCACAACCATGTTATTGGAGAGTCACCAAGTATGATTTTTGTACATGCAATAGCAAATGGAGACATTAATACGCTAGCAGAAGACAGTAGGACAATTCTAGACGCGCTTATGACTCAAATGCAGACATCATCTGGGAACCAATCATCAACAACTGCCGGTGGCGGAAGTGGAAGCCCTACTGGAACTGCAGGGGGTGGCGGGACCACTAGTGGTAACATGACTAATAATAGCACTCCTGGAGGAGTAACAGGCAGTACCACTACAGGAGGCGGTTCCACAGCAGGTGGCGGAGTCGGAACATTTGGCGACGGAGGAGGAGGAACAAGCTCCGGTACAAGTGACGGCGGCAGCTCTGGTGATGGTGGTGGCGGCGGCACAACAACAGGCGGCGCAGCAGGCCCACAAGTAATGCCTTAAAACCGGTTCGGAGGCGATAGAAAAAGAAGAACAGCAGTAAATGGCTATAATTGCAGCAGAAGCGGCCGGTGCTATATAACCTCCTTAGAATAACATCACAACTAGCAGCAACCCCCTTCTTGCATCTTTCTTTTTTTCTTCATGTTTGGTTAGTTACTTAGCCGTAGTTAGCTATAGTGAGTATGTGAATAAATAAAACAAAATCCCAACCACCACTCTCAGCTCCCTAGCTTCAAGTGTCCTCTTGCTTACAACCATCTCCTAATTGAGTATTAGACTACTACGTATTGACCTTTACAGCACGCGGTTTGATATAAGAAATCGTAAAGAGAAAATGATAAAGTCCAGTGAGACAATGTTCAGGGAACAAAAAATAACCTGGCCACAAACAAAATTTTGAACTGCAGGTAAAGGCGCTTCAAAATGCTCCTAGAGAGGACAATAAGTTGGAATGGCTTCTGAAAGCGAAATAAAGATAAAAAGCGGGACGTAGTATGCATAGAAGATACACAAAGGATGGGGACAGAATTTAAATACTTAGGATTCTATTGTTTTCGTGCTTATTATCCCTACAAGTTACGGAATGAGTCAAACGCAGTCTGAATCTTTTTTACAGAGTGATCATTCCACAACCCTTATCTTGATCAGGGACGTGTAACCAGCTCTTGACATTATGAAAGTGTCCTGCAGATTATTAGTTTCATCACTTATGGCGATAGCGCTGATTACAGCAGCGGCAATAATCCCTTTCATTATTTTGGTTGAGAATGTCACAATGGCTAACGCACAACAACAACAACAACAACTGACCAGCCAACCGTCAGCAATTGAGAGGGGAACAACAAGTCGAAGTACGAGGGATAGCTTTAGAGTACAGGTACCACAGGGCTGGGTAATTCATGATTTGAAGAATACAGGCTCTGCGTTGGTGGCAGAGGTACTTGATGGAGTTGGAATACTAGCGCAGCTCTGCCCAGAGGAAGAA
>JBKPNF010000200.1:0-3966 GCA_046732455.1 Thermoproteota archaeon
TCTGCCATCTACTTACATCATGAGATCGCAAGTGCAGTTGTTGAATCTTCGCCACAGGACGCAATTAACCATGTGGCGGCTATGCTTGGCGGGATAGAGTCGAGGAAAAAAGTTGTAAAAATAGGAGATGGCAACATAGCTATGGCAATACAGATCGCCCGCATGCTGAAAATGAGATTTAAAGATGGCATTGGTATTGAGATAGTAGACGAACATGGAACGTCATTGCCGCAAAACACTGACGCCAACAGACGTGGAGTACGGGATAGAGCATCGGCAAGGACAATAGCATTTAGGAGCGGAAAGAGCTTTACCTTGAAATAGAGCTGAGTTTTTTCAGTCTTTTTATATGCTGTGATGCTAGACTGATGTATGATGGGATGATTAAATTTTTTGTTTATTTTTGCTCTTACAATTCATTTGATATATAGAAATTATACCTTAAGCGTCATTTATCCGTGTCAATTAACGTATTGAGATGACGATTTTGTGTGCTTATGGCTTCTAACTAATGCTCTTGCAGGGTGCTATGTGATCTATATCTGACTGGAGTCGACCTCCGACGTGACGCGTGCTTGGAAATCATATTTTCTGGTTTTGGTATTTTGTGGGGATAGATCGTGTTGAGTGTGACATAAGGCCCTAGCATTGTCACAAGTCCTTACACCTCATTGTTGGAAGCTATGCTTGCAGCTTTTAATATGGTGTATTGTAGTCTGCATCTGTGCTTGAACTGGTGTAAAAGATGCGGTCACCGGGATTTGAACCCGGGTTATAGGCTTGGGAAGCCCATGTCATAACCAAACTAGACCATGACCGCACTTTTTGATAGTACGCGGATTGACAAGGATATTAAGTCTTGGTGATCGCATACAGGATGCTTAAATGTTCTACAATATGTTTGGTCTAGCCCGATTAGACATAATACTTCCTATGCATTACACACGCTGCTACTGCGGCTATTGTAAGAATATTATTGTTAGTCCGTAAAAAAATTTATTATATATAAGTAGCCCTGCTTTCCTGTTAACCGTTGTTTCTCATTTTTTGTCTTTTTCTTTTTTCTTTTTCTCCTGCCTACACTAACCTTCCACTACTTACTTTATGCTACTATTATCAATGACATCAGTGTATCATACTTGAAATGTCTTGCAGATTGAGAAGCTCCTGACCAGAACATTGCTATATAGCTGAAGCTACTTTTGTGGTCTGATTGCTCTCCTTCTTGCTTTGGAGCTCCAGGAGAACGCTATCCAAATATGCCTTTGCATCTTTTTGGTCTAATGATGGTTGTATACCGGTCTGTTCTTTGATAATCTCTCTTTCCTTTTCTATGACATCTAAAACCCTCTTTTCTGTCTCTTGTTCGAGCTGAGCAACAGCCATAGCACCAAAAACTTTAGATCCTGCTGAGGTTTTGATTAACCTACGAAGCTTAGCATCTTGAGCCATGTGAACTGCGGAAAGATAAAATCCAGCACACAACAGAAACGATGCCAGCAACATAAGTGCACGCCCTGCTACTCCAAATGTCTGCTGCAGACCAGAAGGTGCAAGTGTGATGCTCATCATCATAGCTCCAATTGCTGCAATAGTGAAGTAGTCTCTTATTTTTCCATCTTCTATTCTTCTTGCTACAACAAGAAAAGCAACACCAAACATAATACTCCCTGCTATCAAGCCTGCTCTAAAGATGGATTTGAACAGATATGCATTTGCAAAGTCCTCCCAGCGCCATACTATACCGGTAAATAGCGAATACAACTCGGTATATCTTCCTATCATGTATAGTACTAACGGGATTGTAAGTAAGACCAACAATGCAACAGGCATCTTGCCTATTCTGTGGTGATGGTATTGGCGTAGAAGCATAGTCGTAATAGCCCATGTAAACACAAATGAAACAGTAATTGGAATCCAGCCATTTAGATACTGGTAAATGATCTTGCTCGATGAAGGTACAATGTAAACTGTCGTGGTATCGGGCTTGACTACTTTGTATTGTACGTCTCCTTGATACCTTTCATCGCTTTTATAGATAAACATCTCTTGAGGGATAGCACCAGGAGGAGATTCTTCTTCCACTACTCTTACAAGCAGCATCTTTGAGCCTGCGTCAAATGCCATTGCTGCAGCAAGTGAAGCAGCAGTTAGTCCGCAAATTAAAAGTAAAAGATGAGTATTTCTATCTCTGTCTCTGTTTACTTTATACCATGAGAAAAACTTGAAACCGATTGTTATCATGATACCTGCGGAAACTATGGTGCTGAGTGAGAAGGCAAAGTATACCAAGTATCTCACGCTAACATTGTAATAATAAAATCCAAGGAACATTGCTACAAAAGTGCCAATTAGAATCAACATAGTTGCTATTACGACCTTGAACATTATATCAAAAAGGAAGGATCGCGCTCGTATATCCGCGCTTACTTGACTGACATATTTCAAAATAATGAATGATCCTATTGCTCCCACTACTATAGTCAATCCAAAGATTATCGCCCCTGAAAAATTATCATAAGGAAACATCTGTCGACTTCCTAAGTAACCCACTGTAACTACCGCGGTAATTGCTATTGCTGCCGCAGTGGCTATCTTTCTTGACAGAGGCTCCAAACGCACCAATCTACTCAATAGTGGGACACTTTTTATCAATTATTCCCATTATGTGTTGGATCTCTTAATACATTTTCCTTTATTTTTCTTCTTGAATCTTCTACGATCTATTATATATCTATAGAGGGTAATAAATTACTGAAAGTTATATACGTAATTTATAGAATGTTATAATACAACTTAATATCTAAAATTCATAACCCATGGTGATGACTCAAAATATTTTTACATGCCCCTTAGGGCTAAAAGCAACACAATTAGAAAGGATGCCATCTTAGTAGAAGAAGGCTATGCACCACTTGCTGGCCCTTTTTCTCATCTTGCATTTTGTTCCTACTCCGCTTGCTCCAAGTTTTGCTCCTGCATCTTCTTCATTATAAGATCAACTTTTTGTTCTATCCTTTCGCTTCGATTCTTTTGATTGGGGCGAGCTCACACACAGTAGGAACGATAATCCTGCCACCTGCCACATCAGCTGTAGAAACTCTGATTGCCAGTTTTCCATTAAATCTCGAAATGTCATATTGAAATAGTAACCCGTGTGAATGGGCTGACTATGCGCTTGCTGTTCTTGTACGCATGTAAACCATTCAATATCCAAGTGCAGTCAAGCGGGAGAGGAAGAATCCTAATGTGACCAAAAGAAAATCGCGCATGTTTTTCTGTAGCCTAGTAACCAGCAATGTCCTATTGGAGGCGTCTCCTTTTTATAAGATTCGCCGCCATCCTGAAAGTTTAATGGAACCTATTCAATAAACATAAGACCTTATCTCCTATCACAGATATTAGGGTGACATAGATGTATGCTAAAAATTATTATCTGTCTTGTTCTTCTTGATATCCGTGTATCAATGCCCCTTATTGTGCCAAATGTAATTCTGTAGGATTTCTTTGCGATGTGTGAGTTATTATCACTTCTTTGATTCACTTTTCTGTACCCTGCAATCTTCTGTCTTAGCTTATACTACAGATTTTTCCAAACTTTTGGCCATTATGAATAATATGATTGCCAGATCTGATCTTTCCGTGTATGGCCATGAAGTGTTTTGTTGTCTATCTATATATTCTATAACAGTGGTTATAGACCCAGCAGATATTTTTCAGCCCGTTTTCAAGATAAAATCACCCCTATTGATAAGAAACAATTCAAGTCGACAGTGCGAACCCATGTATGAATCTAAAAGAAATGAAATAGAATGGAAATGAATCAAAACCAAAGAGTATAGGCAAAGGATATTGCAAGGCAATCCACGACAAAGAGGAGAACCGTATGGCAACTATGAAGTGAATACAGTGCACTACTATAGACTGGATGTATGGTTCTCTCTTTTTCTTTCATGTAACTGTCTT
>JBKPNF010000201.1:0-2605 GCA_046732455.1 Thermoproteota archaeon
GAGTAAGGTGGTCTAAACCATCTTACACTGGGGGATAGCTCTTTGTCATCTGACGCCCAGCTAGTCCAGACATCATCAGAGATATCATCGAATTCACAAGATTAAGAGTCATTATTTCAGCAAATTAGAGGCTAGAATACGTTTTTAGAAGATGCATATCTGGCTTCACAGCTTAATGGCAATCGACTATTTTGTTATAAGCAAACATTTCTTTCTCTGAAGGCTTTGCGTTATCTTGATAAATAGAATGAATAAAAATCGATCCATCACTGTCGGCAAAAATAGATGGTCTCAATCTGATGCTTTAATATATCCATAGTCATCATCATATCGATAGCAAATTATAGTTGTATGATACTATAAAGTCAGCATTTATTATAATGTATTCCTCTATAGAGAGAGAAAAGTAGCATTCTTACGACGAAGATATCAAGTAGCAGCAGGTTTATACCTGCCCAACTAAGAGAAGAAGAAAAAGAGAATGAGTAGGTAGAGATGGCGGCCATGGTCACCACGATTTATAAAACTGCCATTCTGTTTCTGTTGACGCTCCTCCTCCTTTGATTATTTTCCTGACGGTTTCAAGATCCTTTGGTTTTTCTTTCTGCTGCTCAAGCTCGTAAAGTATAGTCAGATGTGCTGACAGTATTTGAGGAGTTCCCTTTACCTGCTCGGCGACAAAACCCCTCTCATATTAATTTCGCTAATCTTATCATCAATCCTGTTTGTGATCTTTTTGACGACATCAATTCAGTGGTTTGTCAATGTTCTAGATTAGATTCATTGCTTTTTGGTTTCTCATCATCTAGCCTCTTTATCCTTCTTCCCTCCTCTGACTTCTAGGTTCGTAATAATGTATCAAACCATCATAATAAACAGAAGTTTTCCAATTAGCTGAAAATTAACCATCGCAACAGTCATGCATTAGAGGGTATGAGAATTGCTTTACCTTCGTCACCACTATTATTACCTCTTTAGAGATTTCTTATTAATGAAATAACTTCGGGAAATAGCGGCCATTAGGGTTACTTAGTATCCTTCGGCTCTACGAATGTCTGCAGACGATTCTTGCGAGGCGCCTATTGATGCCATGCTTCCCATATACGTTCCTTTAATCTCCACGACCTTTGGATGATCATTGATGTACTTGAGCAAATCATAATCCATTGCATGATTCACAACTATGTGAGTCCCCTTATCAAAGAATTGAGGAGCCATTCCTGTCATTCGTATTATTTCATTTCTTATCTCCTCAGAGTTGGTTCCTTTTTCTGTGAAAGTTTCAATGGTATACATTGGCTTGGAATTAGGATCTTCTCGCAGACGCAAAAATAGATCAACTACCAATCTGCGGTCAACCTTTGGTAGATACTTTTGATGTATTCGTTCAAACTGTTCCATTGCGGATATTATTTCCTCTTTTCCGCTCAACTAGCGTATCACTGGAACTTGTTGCCGTTGGATTGCTTATAAGAGTATTCCTTGTAAAGTGAATCGGATATGCCAGCTTTCTAAGCTCTGCTCTTTTACCTATGTGGTCTGTTGTTTTTCATTCTCAATAATGCTTCTTTTGGCGTCAGATGGTTGACACCATATAATTCCGCTACCGTCAGGCGGCTGACATGTCATGTTATGTTATTCCCACCATCACCATCACCATCACCACTCCCAATTTGAATCAGAACATTTTGTATTATCGTTGGCGCTTTTCTCAGATATACTCTGTAGAATATCCCAATGCACAATAATTTTGCCGTTGTCTTCTAAACGAAAAATGTCAATGCCCGCCCATTCGCTGCTAATGTCACTAGGCCACTCCTGATGACAGTGCAAGACCACATAGTTTCCTTCATCTACTTCTTCTTCTATCACCCCCTGAAGCGAACACGCTTACCCACGTACTCTTTTGCCATTCTCTCAAAACACTCAATGAAAGCCTCAGCCTTGCGGTCAGCCAGCCATTGATGGTCTGTGCTGAATGTAAAACCTCTCCAACATATATACTACTGCTACTTTTTCTTGGTGGCTTCAGTGGGATTATTCTAGTTGAACATCAAGTCGTAGAAGGCATCACGCTCTTCTTTTTGTTTCGTTCAAGATGTTGTTGGTATTGATACTAAAAGTCGCAATTTTCTATCCATATTCTAATGGAGCGAGTAAGGGAAGCTTTCATAAATAATGGTGCGTGCCAGCAATAACTCTCCTTCTGTTCTAAGTGGGATTCTGCTAAGCAGCCAACCTGAGCAGGTGCAGGACCTTGTGCTCTGTTTCGCCTTGCTCCACCCGGGTCAGCAGTTTCATTCCAGTATCAGAGACCTCAGGCTATTCACCATCATTGTGGCAACCTGACTGGATATCTTTTCTGTTCCGTTGCCAGCCGTCTCCGGCTAATTATCGCTAATTCGGGTGCCTGCAGTGAGGGAGGAGTTTCCTCTCTTTCGAGTGACCCACCCACTGGCTCACACGCAGTATCAATGGACAGAATCGATATTAAAACTAGGTGTTACCTATCAATCTTCTTCTTCCTAAAGAAATTTCCCAGTTGAGGAAAGTATTCTTTTTCCAGCTCAGCCACTTGCTCTACTGTTTCTGCATCTGCATAGTC